>DAIESR010000522.1 GCA_027346205.1 Beijerinckiaceae bacterium | reverse complement strand
AGATCGTGCCGGAGAAGTTGCGCGACAGGATCGATGGTCTGCTCGACGGGTTGCGCCAGCCCGGAGAGGGAGCGCCTGGCCCGGAGGCGGTGCAGCCGCCGGAAAGGGAAAGAGCGGACGCGGAGAGCGCGCAGCGCGCTTTGGCATCACCCGCGAGAGAGGTTGAAGACCGGCAGGAGAAGTTGCGCCGCGCCCGCACGCGGGCGCTCGTCCGCCATGCCCGCGCAGCCGATGCCATCCTTGAGGCCAAGCGTGAGGGCCTTGCGCCCTCCCTCGAACAACGGCGCGAACTCACTGAGGCCCGGCGCACCTTCGAAGCGGTGCGCCCCCATGGCTGGCAGGATGCGGAAGCGGCTTACAACAAGGACAACAGCCTCGCCCAGGAAGCGGCGACGGGCCGGGTCAACCGCACCGTCCGCGCGCTCCAGCTCGAAACCGAAATCCGCACTGACCCGGCCCGGCGCGCCGACCGCTTCGTGGAACGCTGGAAAGAACTCGGCCAGACCAGTCAGCGCCAATATCAGATGGGCGACATGTCCGGCTACAAGGCGACGCGGGCCACCATGGGCGACATGGCAAAAAGCCTCGAACGCGATCCGCAGCTTGAATCGATCCTCGCCAACCGCAAACGCGACCTCGGCATTGGAATCGACTCAGGCCGCCGACTCGGTCTCGAACTCGCCTTCAGTCACGGCATCGACCTCGGCAGAGGCCGGGGCCTCGGACTTTGACCCCGCCTATTTTCCGCCGCCTCTACGCTAGGCTACGACGATGCGAAAAACTCTCTTGCGCGCCCATAAATGCTTGCTCTGTCTGGATCAGGAGCCGTCAGAAACAACCGGCAGGAAGCAGCGCGGCCATGCCCGAACCAGATCGTATCATCCGCCTGAAAACCGTTCTCGCACGGACTGGGCTGTCGCGGTCCACCATCTACCGCAAGATCGCCGAGGGCACGTTCCCCGCCCAGATCAAAATCAGCGTCAATGGCGCTGGCTGGCGGGAATCCGACATCAATCACTGGATTAGCGATCCGGTGGCATGGCGTCCGGGAGGCGAGTTCGATTTCCATGACTGACCGGACAGCAGCCGCTATGCCATGCCGGATAACCGCCTCAGCTTCCAACTCGTCCCGTGGCAGGCCGTCTTCGAAAAACGCCTCGACCAAAGATATCTCAGGCCTCCACCGTGACGATCGTGGAATCGAATGGAGCTTCAGCAGGAAGAGGCAATTCGGGCTTTGGTTATGATTCAATTCGAAGTGCCTATTGCCAGATGATAGCTCGATATGCCACTTGATCCCGATGACTGACGTTACGATCCTCCCCGGATACATCTGGTGGCGCTCCTTTTGAAGGAGCGGCACGTCGTCATTTCTTGAAATCGACCGTAGCCGCCGTGGTTTGGCAGGCATGGTCATTCTCGACACACTTCCGATCGCGGCGGCTCCATTCTGGAGAAGCCTATGCCTATCGAGCCCGACCACCGCCCTGTGATTCTGACCGGCGACCGCACCACCGGCCCCCTACACCTCGGACATTATGCCGGTTCATTGAAGAATCGAGTTGTCCTTCAACACACACATCGGCAATTTTTGCTCCTTGCCGACGCCCAGGCTCTCACGGACAATGCACACGATCCGGCAAAGGTCCGGCGCAATGTGATCGAGGTTGCACTAGATTATCTAGCGGTCGGCATTGATCCGAGCGTCACGACCATCTGCGTCCAGTCAGCATTGCCGGCACTGGCCGAACTGACGATGCTCTATTTGAACTTCGTCACCCTCGCTCGACTTGAACGCAACCCTACTATCAAAGACGAAATCCAAGCCCGTGGCTTCGGCCGAGACATCCCCGCGGGATTTCTGTGTTATCCTGCGGCTCAGGCGGCCTACATTACCGCTTTCAAGGCAACCGTCGTGCCGGTCGGCGAAGATCAAGCCCCGATCGTCGAGCAGACAAATGAGATTGTCCGCCGCATCAATCGGCAAGTTGGCAATGATATTTTGTTTGAGGCGCGTGCCTCGATTCCCGAGATTGGGCGGCTTCCTGGCGTCGATGGCAAGGCCAAAATGAGCAAGTCCCAAGGCAACGCCCTTCTCTTATCGGCGTCAGATGGAGAAATCACAGAAGCAGTGCGCCGAATGCACACAGATCCTGATCACTTGCGGGCGAGCGATCCCGGACATGTCGAGGGGAATGTAGTGTTCACTTATCTCGACGCCTTCGACAGCGACAAAGAAGCCGTCTCCGAATTGAAGGCCCACTATCAGCGCGGCGGTCTTGGCGACATGAGCGTCAAGAACCGTCTCGCTACAGTCTTGCGCGAGATTATCGGTCCAATTCGCGAACGTCGCAGCCGATTGGAACGTGATCCGGACTATGTGCTGGATATACTGCGGAATGGTACGGCACGCGCTCGCGACCTAACGGCGAAAACCCATGCAGAGGTTCGCGCCGCACTTGGCTTGTTTTCTTTCGGGGAGACCGGCCGATGATCATTGAAAACAAGGTCCATTGGGCGCTGGACAAGAACCTCTGTGCACTGCTGATCCACGATATGCAGACGCATTATCTGACCGCATTGCCTTCTACGCTCCGGAGCGCTGTCATTGCCCACACCCGGACCGTGGCCCACGCCTGCATGGAGCGAGAAATACCTATCTTCGCGTCGCAAGTGCCTCTTTCACAGCAGAGCCGCGAGCGGGGTTTGATGCTCGACATGTGGGGCAAGGGGCCGGCTTCGGGTGATCAGACACTGCACCCAGACCTCGGCCTCGATACGGACGTAATCCGTCCGCTGACGAAACGCAGCTATAGCGCTTTCTATGGGAACGATTTGGAGGTGATGCTGCGTCGGCTTGGGCGAGACAGCCTTCTCATCGTCGGTGTCTATACGTCGATCGGGTGCCAATGTTCGGCAATGGATGCCTTTATGCGAGACATCCGGCCGTTTGTGATTGCGGATGCGACGGCCGATTTCAACCTTTCCGACCACCAAGCTGGCTTGGCCCACATGAGCCGGCTCTGCGCTCGCGTCATCGATAACGATATGGTGTGCGAATCCTTGAACACGTTTCCATGATCAAGCACTCGGCAGAGCAGGGCCCGTAAAATCCATGTCTTGTAAGGATATTCACGCTCTACAAACGCGGGAGCCCCTCTGCTTTCACAAGTAGGCCGGACCAGCCATGCAGATAAGGAGGGTTGGGAGAGCGACGCGCTCCATTTTGCATACGAATTCATCGAAACCTATTGGCAGTAGGAAAAGGCAGGCAAATCCGATCGGGTCGACGATGGGCGATCTTAAACCTGGCCTATTCCGCTTGGCGCAAATATTTTCACGTCCGAGATCGATTCCTTACGTCCCGTTGCGCCATCGTAGTCTGGCGTAAAATTGGGCTATTCGTGTTTCAAGGGGGCCCGCGTAATCCTCAGGGCATGTCCCGATCGCGCGGTCTCCATCGTAAGCATGTCAAATGTCTTCGCTACTTTGATCCTTCGCAGCAGAATCTGTCTGTATCGAAAGATTGGGGACACGGGGATAATGACGCATATCTTATTGCATCCGGTGAAGAGCTTGATCATGATTCTTGCCGATGGCGCGTCGAAGACGATTGGCCCAAGCAGATTCCGATCACGTCCGATGAAATTGAGACCATCGAAGCTTTCTTGCGGGATATGATCGATGAGTTTTTTAGATAGAAAATTCGATATCGAGCCTGCACGACAAATGTACGTGCCTGTCGCAAGCTGCATCGCCATCCGTCACAGGATCTCGACCATGCGCCAGACCTTCAACTCCTGAGAGCGACCCCAAGTCAGTTCAATGATACAGGCCTATTGAATGTGCCTCATGTCCCCAACGAATTGTACCGTCTGAGTCTATTGCATGCGACCCTCGATCGAGACAATCGGCGCACCACGCAATA
>DAIESR010000502.1 GCA_027346205.1 Beijerinckiaceae bacterium | reverse complement strand
AAGGCGCCGCGCCGCGCCATCGCTGCTTCGAGCGTCAATTGCGGCGCGAAGCCGACCAGAACTTCATTCATGCCCGGCGGTGTGCCGGTCTTGTAATCGATCAAATTCACGGCGCCGTCGCGGCGGTGCTCGAGCCGATCGGCCTTGGCCGACAGAATAAAGGTCGAGCCATCGGCGAGGAGAATGGGAAGCGTGCCGTCGATCTCGACATCGATTCTAGTGAGCGCGTCGCGCCGCCGTGCTTCGAACCCGAGATAGAAATCGGTGGCGCCTTCGATGCGCGGCCAGTCGAAAGCTAGAAATTCTGGATTGCTGAATTCTTCGGCAAGCGCCGCGCGCAGCATTTCTATGAGTTGTGCGCGCGAATCCCCTGGCAAGTGCCCGCTCGGATAACGCTGGCAGAAATTGGCGAGCACGTCATGGATCGCCGTGCCCATGATGCGCCGACTCGCGGGTGCGGCGAGAGTGGGAAGCTCGATCAGCCGTAAGATGAATTCCGCATAGATGGCGTAGGGATCGCGGCGCAAGGTTTCGATCCGCGTCACGCTGAGGCGGATGGGGCGCAGGGCGAGCCGCGGCCGCGGCATCGGACGTTTGCCGGCCGCTACGGCTGCGCGCGGCCGGTCGAGTGCGTGGGCGAGTTCGAGATAATATTGCCCACGCTTGCGGCTGGCATCGAAAGCGCTGCCGCCGACCGCGGCGAGCCTTTGCACGAAGCGCGAAGCGACCGTTGGCGCCCCGTCACGCTTTTGCGCGCGCGTGAGAATAACGCGCTCAGCGCCCATAGCGGACATGAAATCATGCGCGGTCTGGCCGATCTTGCGCTCGGGCGGGCTGAGGCCGAGCGCCGTGCGCATCGGGCGATTGAGAAAAGCGTCGCTGCGTGTCTCGGGCGGCCAGATCGTCTCGTCGAGCCCACCGAGCAGCATGAGATCCGCCTCCATGAGACGGGCTTCGAGAAGGCCAAAGATTTTGAGGCGTGGATGGGTGCGCTTGAGCCGCCGCAATGCGGTTGCGCCCGCCGTCTGGGCGAAGAAGAGAAGATAGGCTTCGGCCGTGAAGGCGAGTTCCGGCAGCGCGCAGCGCGCAAGCTCGTCGAAGAGGGCATGCAGCGCCTCGTAGTCCTCGCCGCGCGGAACAGGATCATCGCTTTGCGTCACGAGATCGAGCGCGCTGCGATGAACCGCAATCCAAGTGCCGAGATCATGCGTGCTGTTCAAAGCGATGAGCGGTGCCAGGGCGTGTTCAAGACGCAGAATGAGAATTTCGAGCTTTGCCCAATCCGCGTCCGCGATTCGTTTCTGCGCCGGATGCGCGAACCGCTCGGAGGATTTGCGCCGCGCCGCGGTGATTGCGTCCTGCGCGGTGGGAAAGGCCGTAAAGGCGCGGTCTTGGCGCAGGACGCCGATTTCGAAGAGGGGCGCGAGCCTTTCGATCTCAGATTTTGCGTGTCCGAGATGCGTCAGAGGATGAGCGAGCAGCGCGACGACATCTTCCGCAGCAAAGCCGCTCGCGGCGCTAAGCGCGACGAGCCTTGCGAGAACGCCATAAGGGCTCGCACTCAAAGGCTCGCCCGCCGAATCCTCGACCTCCAGACCGAAGCGGGTGAGTTCTGCGCCGACTCGGCGGGCGAGGTCGCGATCCGGTGTTACCAGCGCCGCTGTCTTGCCCGGCTCCTCCAAGATTTGCCGCATGCCAATGGCAAGCGCCAGCGCCTCCTCGCGCTCGTCACCGGCTTCGATAAAAGTGATGCCTGCGAGCGCGGCCTCGATCTCCACCTCCGCGGTGGCGCTGCGATAGGCCCGCCAATGTTCTGTCGTCTCGGCAGGGCGCAGCGCTTGGGAGATGAAACGCGCGCGGGCCGTGAATGCGGCTTCCGGTGCGCCAAGCTCGATCACCTCGTCGCGGCTCACTCTGAGAATAGGCAAAAGCCGGCGCAGCGCTGATTGCGGATGGCCGAAGGCAGGGTCCTGGCCCTCATGCTTGTCATTGCCGATCTGCTGCCATGCGGCAGCATCGAGATCGAGATCAAGGCCCGGCAGGACGACAGCGCCTTGCGGTGCGCGCGCGATCGCAGAGAGCAAGCGCGCCGTCGCGCGATTGGTGCCGGTCGAGCCGATGGCGATCACGGGGCCGCCCATATGGCCGGCTTCGATCCGCGCCATCTGCCTTTCGACGAGGAGCACACGCCGCCGCGCCGCATCGACGAGATGGTGCGCCGCGAGAATCTGCGGCCAATGTTCCATCGCTATATTGAGAAAATCGAGCGTGATCCGCCAATAGTGATCGAATTCCGGCAAAACCAGAGGGTCGAGTTGCGTAAAGGCGACCCCTTCGATGATCAATTCGTCGATGAGATCGGCGAGATCGCCTGCGAGTGCAAAAGCATCGAGCGGCGATGTGCCGACGAGGCAGGGCTCGCGCGGATCGGTGGATTTCGTGCCGGCGTGGTCGATCGAGACGATCGCATGGCGGAGGCTCTGTGCCCAGCCGAAGATCAGGCGAGCGAGATGCATGCGTCGCCAGATTTCACTCGCCGCCTGCGGTAGATCCTCGGCCAAAGGCGTCTCGATACCTGGCTCCTCGAAGAGGAGAGCCGTCTCGGTCGCATCGAGTGCGCCGAGCGGCAGAATGCGCGGCAGCAGGCAGGCCTGCCGATCGAGCGCGGTCGCGAATTCTTGGGCCAGGCTGCGTGCCGCGCGCCGCGTCGGCACATAGATCGTCGCATCGGCCATGGCCAAGGGACCGAGCCTGCGCGAAAACCCTTCGACGATCCGCCCGTCGAGAAGTGCTCCGACGAAAGTCTTCAGAAAAGGCGCGCCGGGCGCGATGGTGAAGACTTTGCTCGGGGACATGGCCTGGGTGTTTCGTTAAAGACATATGCTACAGCCAGTCGGCATGCGCTGGAAGCAGCTTCGGTCTGGGGCCGGACAGATTCCGGTATTCGGCTGATCTCAGGCTGAACATGTCTCACAAGTTCCGCTTTGAGGCACGCCCGCGCGCCTAATGACGGACCTTATCGTCATTGGCGTCGACGCCGATGACTGCGACGAAGTCGCGCCCCAGCGCGTTTGATACGGCCTGATGGCAGGCCATGCAGCTTGCTGGTGCGGCTTGGTAATCGGTTTCCATGGTCGTGTTGGCGAGGTTTTGCGGCGCCGCCGTTTTACTGCCTGGCTGCTGATAGATATCGATCGGCGTGTTCGGTTCGACATGCGAACCTGGAAAATATCCGCCGTCGTTCTGCGGCCCGCTCGG
>DAIESR010000501.1 GCA_027346205.1 Beijerinckiaceae bacterium | reverse complement strand
GAGTCGGCGCGCCGGCATCTGCAGACGGCGTCGCGCTGGGCGCCGTATGGGGGCGGCGTCACTGTACCCGCAGTCCGACGAACAGGGGCCGGTACCAATGCGGCCTCCCCCCTGGCTCATTCCAGGTCATGTGACGCAACGACAGCGTCGCGGCCAGGTGGCGGAATGGCGAGAGCGCGAGCTGCCCCTCGCCGAAGCTGGGGGAAGATCGTTCCGTGGTGGCGATGGACAGCGTTCACACGATTCCGCCATGTGAGACATGGGCCACGTTCATCGGCGCGGCCGGTGCAGCTCGACGGTGATTCCACCCAGGTGCACCCACCGGTCCTCGTCGATGTACGGCGCCTGGTCGCGGTCGAACTGCTTCGTTACAGGCCCCCTGGCGTATCCCGCATGGGCGTGGAGCGTGGCCCACGCGCTGACGGGGAGTTGCGCGGAGAGCCAGGTGACCTGGGCACGCTCCTCGTGCCAGTAGCCCCACTCCTGCTCGCGCGGGTTGTCGTACCACCCGCTCACCAGGTGCACGCCGAGCCCGCGCCCGTCCTGCACGCCGGCCTGCACGTAGCTGCGGACGCCAGCCATAGGCGGCGTTCAGGGCAAAGGCGCCGAGGTAGAACGGGCCCGGATCGTCGCCGTTCTCGTAGGTGGGCCCCTTCCCGAACGCCAGGCTCATCCCGCCGCTGAACCCCGGCCTCACGGCGGGACCGTGCGCCACCATCGGCGCGCACGCGCCGAGCAGCACGGACACGGCGACTGCCGCCGCGCAGTGAGCGTGCGCCAACCCAGCTTCACCTGCGGCGACGTTTCTCAGCGGGACCCTCCCATGGCGGGAAGCGGGCAACCTCTGCATCCACGATGCTGCCGGTGCTGCGAACGCGCCAGGGGGGATAGCGCCACTGCCCCACGAATCCATCGTCGCCGGCCTCCGTGACGGTCAGCTCGTTGAAGCCGCCGTCGAACATGAGGCGATCGCCGAGGCGAAGGGTGAGTCGCGACTGCGCGCTGTCGAGGATGGAGACGACACCCGGTAGCGCCGGATCCCGCGAGTCGAGCGGTGTGCCGGCCGTCTCGAGCCCCACTTCTCCCCGCAGCTCGGCCCATCCCCGGAGCGGCCGCTCGTCCCGCCTCCGCCTCGGTGCGCCGAACCGGGTGTCGTACAAACGGTGCACGGTGTCGGTCGGGACCAGAGCGAGGGTGCCGCGTGCGACCTGCCCGGCGCGCGGACCGTCGAGCGCGACCAGCGTGAACATTCCCCGCCGGGAAGTTGCATCGTTCCTCACCCAGTGGGAATCCGGGAGTCCTTTTCTGGACTCACCCTCCGATCGCGGTTGACAGCACTGGGGCGAAAGGGCAAGCTGGGCGCGCGGCTTCCGGAGACGCCATGGCACCAGATCGCTCCGGACGCCCCTACCTACCTTCCCATGGAGCTCATGCGCCCGTTCCGCGCCCTCGCGATCCTCATCCCGCTTGCGAGCGCCACAGTCGCCGCGCAGGTCCGCCCGCCGAGCGCGGGCCGGGGCGTCATTCGCGGCATCCTCACGGACAGGGCGGGGCAGCCGGTGACGAGGTTCACGGCGCCTTGGTAGTCGTTGATCGCTTCGATCAGTGCGGCGCGGCTATCGATATCGAGATGGTTCGTTGGCTCGTCGAGGATGAGGAGATGCGGCCCGTTGAAAGTCGCGAGCCCCATCAAAAGCCTTGCCTTCTCGCCGCCCGACAATTGCGCGACCTTGGTATCGGCCTTGATGTTGGGAAATCCCATTTGCGCGCAGCGCGCTCTGATCTTGGCTTCGGGCGCATCGCGCATGAGCGCGGCGACACATTGAAAGGGCGTTGCCGTGACATCCAGATCATCGACCTGATGCTGGGCGAAAAAACCGACATCCAGCTTCGAGGACCGTCGAAGATCGCCGCTCATCGGCGCGAGGCGTCCGGCGACGAGCTTGGCGAAGGTCGATTTGCCATTGCCATTGGCACCTAAAAGGCCGATCCGGTCATCGTCCGAGATGGAGAGTGACAGGTTCCGCAGCACGGGCTTGTCATCATATCCCGCTGCGACATTTTCCATCGCGACGATCGGAGGGCTCAGCGGCTTTTTCGGCGACGGCAGATCAAAGGGCAAGACATGGCCGTCGACGATCGCCGCAATAGGTTCGAGCCTCGCGAGCATTTTCAGGCGCGATTGCGCCTGCGCGGCCTTGGTCGCCTTGGCGCGGAAGCGGTCGACGAAGGCTTGCAGATGTTTGCGCTGGTCTTCCTGCTTCTTCTGTAGCTTCGCCTGGATCGCCTGCTGCTCGCGGCGCTGCCGCTCGAAACTCGAATAATTGCCGCGCCAAAGAGTGAGCTTCGCCTGGTCGAGATGAAGGATGTGATCGGCGACGGCATCGAGCAGGTCGCGATCATGGCTGATGACGAGAATCGTGCCGGGATAGGTTTGCAGATAATCGACGAGCCAGAGCGTGCCTTCGAGATCGAGATAGTTCGTCGGCTCGTCGAGGAGCAGGAGATCCGGCGCGGAAAAGAGAACCGCGGCAAGCGCGACGCGCATGCGCCAGCCGCCGGAAAATTCGCTGAGTGCGCGCTGCTGCGCGACTTCATCGAAACCGAGACCGGAGAGAATGGCGGCGGCACGGGAGGGCGCCGCATGGGCATCGATATCGACGAGGCGCGTCTGAATCTCGGCGATGCGATGCGGGTCTGTGGCTGTTTCGGCTTCCAGGAGGAGGCTGGCGCGTTCGTGATCGGCGTCGAGGACGAAATCGACGAGCTTGCCAGGGCCGCCCGGCGCCTCCTGCTCGACGCGGCCGAGCCGCGCCTTGCGTGGCAAGGAGATCGTGCCATCATCCGCGCTCATGTCGCCGGCGATCAGCTTGAAAAGAGTCGTTTTGCCGGCGCCATTATGGCCGACGAAGCCGATGCGCCCGCCTTCTGGAAGCGCGGCGGTCGCATGGTCGAAGAGGAGTCGGGCCGCGAGCCGCAGGGTGATGTCGTTGAGATGAAGCATGCGGGTGCTTGTGGCTGGGGTGGCGGCCGATGGCAAGGCCGAGTGGTGAGAAAAAGCCGGATGTCGGCTAAAGCGAGTATAATTGCGGCGTCGTTCCGTCCACGGCCATCGCGCTCGAAGCGCCGCCGCCGCGGCACAAGTCTCGCTTTGCTCTCGTGTTCCCGCTCTTCGGCCGGCAATTGAGTATTTCCCCTTGCCTGCCATCTGCTTTATGTAACGCCGTGATGATGGGACGGCCCATCCCGGAACGAGGATGACATGCGTGTATTGGTGATCGGCGATGGAGCGCGCGACCATGCTCTGTGCTGGAAGCTCGTTGAATCGCCTCTGGTCGATGAACTTCACTGTGCGCCGGGCAATACCGGTGTTGCCACGCTCGCCGAATGCGTGCCGATCAGCATCAAGGCGATCAACACGCTTTTGAGCTTTTGCGAGGATAATGAAGTCGAGTTCATCGTGGTTGGCGGTGAGCAGGCTCTTGCCGCCGGTCTGATCGACATCTGCAATCGCAATGGCTTGCCGGCCTTCGGTCCGGAAGTGCATGCGGCGCGGCTCGGTATCTCCAAGGCTTTCGCCCGGGAGATTTGCGAGCGCTACCAGATTCCCATGGCGTCCGGGCGCGTTTTCACCGACGCGGCGGCGGCGAAGGTCTATGTTGCCGATGCGGCATTTCCGCTGGTCGTCAAAGGCGACGTTCGGATCAATGGCGCCAAGGTCGTCATTTGCAAGACCCTCGGGGAAGCCGAGGCGGCGATCGCGGTCAGATTCACAGGCCAAGAAGGCGATGATGTCGTCATCGAGGAATTTCTCGAAGGCGAGCCGGTGAATTTTTGCGGTATCGCCGATGCCAACACGATTCTGCCGCTGACATCGACGACGCATCGCTGGGACGTCGGCGGGCCGCAGGCTTTTCCCGGCGCCTTGTGTCCGGCGCCGGCGGTGACGCCCGAGATTCAGAAAGCCATCGTCGAGACAATTCTGCGCCCGACGGTTGTTGGCATGAAGGCGGAACGCAAGGCCTACAAGGGGCTCCTCAATGCCAGCCTCATGTTGACCGCGGAAGGCCCCAAGCTGCTCGATTACAAGAGCACCTACAGTGATCCCGACTGGCAGGCGATCATGCTGCGCATCAAGGGCGATCTCATGCCCGCGCTCGCCTCTTCTTTCGACGAGATGCTCGAGCGCTTCAATGATTTCCGCTGGATTCCGGAATCGACCATGGTTCTCGTGATGCGCGCCGGCGACGATGCCTCGGCCGAGAAGATCGCCGCGGCTTGCGAAAAAGCGGAAGTGGCGGATCCCGACGTCGTCGTCTTCCGAGCCTATGACGAGAAAGAGCTGAGCGTGACCGCGAGCGGCACCGATCTCGCCGAGATGCGCAAAAGGCTTTATGCCGCCGCCGCATGCATCAAGGCGGCGCTCTAGAGAATGTCCCGGAAAAGTCGATCGACTTTTCCATTATTTTAGACGTCGGATATATCCGATGTCGTTACAAATGTGATCGATTCCAAAAGTGTAAAGCTGGATATGCAATTAAGTTTACGCAATCTGCGTAGCCTTGATTGCGCCGGAAAATTGGTTCCCGTTTTTCCGCATCCCGCTTCGACGCACGGCACGATCCGCGAAAGCTCTGGAATAAAGTCGGGGCGCGTTCAGACTAGAAGCCAGACCTCGAACGCGCTCCCGCACTCAGGTTTCATCAAAG
>DAIESR010000495.1 GCA_027346205.1 Beijerinckiaceae bacterium | reverse complement strand
CAGATTGGAGAACTTTAACACGCGGAGCCGGATGACGCGCGCCTAAGGTTAATGAATGGTTAACGCCGCACAGATCTTTCCATTTCGGCTTCGCGGCACATCCTTTTTCCTGGCATTGCCACGCCGGCATCAACGCTATCCCATAGTGTCGTCCCGGCCACGCCTATGCTTAGCAACTGCATTGCTTCTCCACGTGCCCGGCTTGCATGATCTCCTTGTAAGACTACAGATCCTTCTTGGCAAAGTATAGTCTGACAATTGCCTGCAAAGGGTATCCCATCACCTTGATGCTGCCTCAACCGAAGGTGAAGACGTCGGAATGCCGGGTGGAAATGATGTACGCCAAGCCATGTATCAGCCACGACAGTCACATAGAAGGGCGTATCTTCATGCGGGGTGGGCTCGACTTTCCCGCTTCGACGGTCGATGCGCAATGGCTCGGGAGGATTGCTCGGGCCAGGAAAATACGCAGGAAAGCACGAATGTCGAGCCGTTATACTGACAATGTGGTCGCAAAAATGTATGCCCGGGAACCGCGGCAGCTTGGCTTCGAGAAGCTTTCCTACGCTGACCTCTTCGGTTACCGTTCGTTTGGCTCATGAGTTAAGTTTTTACCAATATGTGGAATTTTGGGAGACGCGCCATCCCATCGCTTTCAAGATTTTTTGGTTCTAGAGCATGCTCCAACACATTGATTTTTAAATACTTTTAGTATGTCCTTTGTCGGAAAAGTCTATCAACTTTTCTGGGACATGCTCTAGCCGCGACTGGCTCGGCGACGCTACACGTTGCGCGTGCCGCAGAGGTCGAGACGGCATGAGGAGGTTCTCGTACCGGCCAAGCCGGGCGAGAGGGTGGGCCGGGATTGGAGTCGGTGGTGGCTCGACGGTTTGTGGTCGGGCGAAGAGGTGAAAATTCATGGCCGATCAGCTGATCTCTGCTGCGATCGATCGCACGGAACGCACGGGCAGCCCAGCCCTCGTCCTGCTTTTCGCCGCCTGTCTCGTCGCGATGGCGGCAGCATTTTCACTGCTGCCGAAGGACGAAGCGGCGACCCTGGTCATCGGTTTCCTGGCGTCGCTCGCCGTCGTCGGGATCTTCGCGCTTTTCGCCTATGCCGTCGGTTTTCTGCAATTCTCCGGGCAGATGGCCCGCAATGATCTCACTAAGCTCATCTGTGACAGTGGCTCGGAGGGTCTTATCGCCACCGACGCCGACGGCAAGGTCATTTATGCGAATGAAGCCTATCTCGAACTTGCCGGCGCTCGCGACGCGAGTGCGTTGAAGCCGGTCGAGAGATTATTCTCCGGAACGCCGGAAGTCTCCGAAGCGATTTACCGCCTCGCCCAGACGGCGCGTGAGAGCAAGCGCAGCACCGAGGAATTGCGGCTGGCGCCACCGCTCAACGGCAGGGGCGATGTCGCCTGGTACCGCATCAAAGTGCGACCGCTTCCCTTCGGCCATGCGAAACGCGCGACTTTATGGGCTGTCGCCGATGTGACGCGCGAGCGGGAAAAGCACGAGAATGTCTTTCAGGAGCTGCAGCAAGCCATCGACTTTCTCGATCACGCGCCGGCCGGTTTCTTCTCATGCGATCCGTCCGGCGAAGTCTCCTACATGAATGCGACGCTTGCGAGCTGGCTCGATTATGATCTCGCTCAGGTCGGATCGGGGGGCTTGCAGCTCGGCGATTTCGTTGCCGGGGGCGGTGCCGCCTTGCTCGCCTGTGTCTCTGGTGCGCCGGGAGATGTGCTGACCGAGCAATTCGACATCGATCTCAAGCGCCGCAACGGTCAGAGCCTGCCGGCGCGGCTGCTGCACCGTGTCGCCTTTGGCCAGGATGGGGCGGCGGGCGCTTCGCGCACACTCGTCTTGAACCGGGCGCCCGGTGAGGAGCCGGCGGAGGATTTACGCGCCGCCGAGGTCCGCTTCGCGCGCGTCTTCAATTCGACGCCCATGGCGATCGCCATCGTCGACAAGGTGGGCCGCATCCGGCGATCGAACACGGCCTTCGCCAAGCTGATGCCCGATGCGCTCAGAGGCACGGAGGCCGTCCCGCGCAGCATCTATGCCGGTGTCACCGACCGTGACCGCGCGGCGCTCGAATCCGCTGTCGTCGCCGCGGCCGATTCGAAAACCGATATAGCGCCTGTCGATGTGAGCTTGCATGGCGATCAAGAGCGTTCGGCGCGGCTCTTCATTTCCGCCGCCGACGAGGCCGACGGCGCGGGCGCCACGATCTACGCGCTCGACACGACCGAATTGCGCACCTTGCAGGAGAATTTCGCACAATCGCAGAAAATGCAGGCGATCGGTCAGCTCGCCGGCGGTGTCGCGCATGATTTCAACAATGTGCTCACCGCCATCATCGGCTATTCGGATCTACTGCTCGCCAATCACCGGCCGACCGATCCGTCCTTTCAGGACATTATGCAGATCAAGCAGAACGCCAATCGTGCGGCCGGCTTGGTTCGGCAACTCCTCGCCTTCTCGCGTCGGCAGACCTTGCGACCGCAGGTGCTGCAGCTCGGCGATGTCCTCTCTGATCTACAGATGCTGATGCGCCGCCTCGTCGGCGAAAAGACCACGCTCGATCTTCGCCACGGCCGCGATCTCTGGCTCGTAAAAGCGGACCTCAACCAGTTCGAGCAAGTGATCGTCAATCTCATCGTCAATGCGCGCGATGCCATGCCGACTGGCGGCAGGATCGAATTGCGCACCCGCAACATCAGCGCTGATGAATGTGCCGAGTTCGGCGAGAAAAGCCTGATTCCATGGGACTATGTCGCGATCGAGGTCGAGGATAATGGCCATGGCATTCCAGCCGACTTGAAGGAAAAGATCTTCGAGCCGTTCTTTACCACGAAGGAAGTCGGCAAGGGCACTGGGCTCGGCCTCGCCATGGTCTATGGCATTGTCAAACAGACCGGCGGCTACGTGTTCTACGATTCGATTGTCGGCGAGGGCACGGTGTTCCGTATCCTTCTGCCGCGCTACGTCCCGGTGGCAGGCGAAGAGGAAGCGACGAAGGAGACCGCCCAGAAGTCCTCGGCCGATCTCACCGGCCATGGCACCATATTGCTCGTCGAGGACGAGGAGGCCGTGCGCGCCTTCGGAGCCCGCGCATTGACCGCGCGCGGCTATACTGTGCTCGAAGCCGCGACGGGCTATGAAGCCCTGGAAGTGGCAGAGCAAAATTCCGGCAAGATCGATCTCATCATTTCCGATGTGGTGATGCCGGAGATGGACGGCCCCACTATGTTCGGCGAATTGCGCAAGCGCGGCGTGACGGCGAAAGTGATCTTCGTGTCTGGCTATGCTGAGGAGGCTTTTGCGAAAAACCTTCCCGATGGCGAGGATTTCGGCTTCTTGCCGAAGCCTTTCACGTTGAAGCAATTGATCGAAACGGTGAAAGAGGCTGTTGTCCCGCTATGAGCCCCGCTTTGCTTTATAGCCGCGAATGTGCTTTTCCTGCATCGCACTTGTGCATGATTTGACGTGATTCCAGGCGGGGTTCCGAGCGGTAGGGCCGATGCTCACGGCGTCAAGCCGCGTTTTCGGATGATCCCGGCTGCACGGCTCTATATTGCAGCAGTTGATTGTCGTTCGACATCAGGTTCAAGAACTCGCGTTGTGCCCGTGTCATCGCGCGTTCCTTGTGCCGGAGCACTAGAAACTGCCGTTTCGGCAAAGTGATATCGCGGCGCAGCAACGTGCCGGCCTTGATCCTCGAATGCGCCACGATTTCCGAGACAATGGTTGCGCCGGCACCGTCTTCGACTGCGGCGAGCACCGCCTCATTCGAGGGAAGCTCGAGTGCGATCGTGCAATCGGCCGCTGAAAGGCCGAAGCGCGTCAGCGCTGTCTCGAACACGGCGCGGGTGCCGGAGCCTTCTTCTCGTAGAACCCAAGGCGTATCGATCAGATCCTTCGGTGTGATTGCTTGGTGGGTAGCCCACGGATGGTTGGCGCTGGCGACGAGGACGAGTTCGTCTTCGGCGATCGGCGTGATGGAGAGAGCCGGATTTTCGATATAGCCTTCGACGAAGCCGAGATCGACGGCGATATCATTCACCCAAGCGGCAACTTGTTCCGTGTTACCGATCGACAGATGCAAAGTGATGCCCGGATGGGCTTTCCGGAAGCGATGCATCAAGGGTGGCAAATAATAATTCGCTACCGTCTGGCTCGCAGCGAGCGACAGGGTTCCGCGCTTCAGTCCAGCGAGATCGTCGAGCAAGGTTTCGGCAGCGGCCGCTTGGGCCAGCACGGCACGGGCCGCGACCAGAAACAGCCGGCCACTGTCGGTCAATTCGATGCGGCGGCCAATACGGTCAAAAAGCTTCGTAGCATAGCGCGCCTCGAGCGCGGCGATTGCCGCGCTCGTGGCCGATTGGGTGAGCCGCAGCTCCTGGGCTGCCCGCGTAACATGCTGTCGTTCAGCGACGGCAACAAAAATGCGCAGCTGCTCCAAAGTCATCGTGAACGCCCGCCTTGTCAGGTCAGGCGAAGATCTTAACCAGAACCAGGCTGAAAGTCGCGATGAAAAGAGAGGCGGCGAGACCCAGGAGAGCTGGCCGCAAGCCTTTCGCGCGAAGCTTGCGAATGTCGGCTTCAAGTCCCATGGCAGCAAGTGACACGGACAAAAGGAAGGTGGTGATCGCGACGGTCCAGACTTTCGTCGTACCTTGGAGCGGTACCACGCTGTTGAAAACCATGAGGGCGAGAAAGCCGAAGACGAACCACGGGATCGGCGCCTTCGCGGCGATGGTCGGCTCACCCGCTCCGGATTGACGGAGGCGCCGCGTGGCCAAAAAGCCCAAGGTCAATACGACGGGCGCAAGCATGCCGACGCGCGTCAGCTTGGCGATTGTACCAATGTCGCCCGACTGGTGGCTATGTTGGAAGGTGGCGGCGACCACTTGCGCGATTTCATGGATCGACGAACCAGCCCAAAGACCATAATTCCGCGGGTCGAGATGAAGAAGGCCCGGAAGCTGCGGATAGATGAACATGGCGAGAGAGCCGAAGATCGTCACACAGGCGACCGCATAGGCAACATCTTCGTCATGCGCATTGGTCACCGTGTTGGTGGCTATGACCGCGGAGGCGCCGCAGATTGAAGTACCGGCCGCGATCAGCTGTGCCATCTGCGGCTCCACACCGATGACTTTCGCAAATTGTGTCGTGAAAACGAAGCAGGCCACGAGGCTCAGCACGATGATCGACACGCCGGTCACGCCGATTTCCGCGACCTGCGCCAAGGTGAGCTGCAACCCAAGCAGGATGATCGCGAAACGCAGGACGCGCCGCAGCGAAAACGTGATCCCGGCCTGGGTCCCTGCCGGAAGGCCGATGGTGTTGCGAAACAGCATTCCAAGCAGGATCGAAAGGATCAGGGCGCTGAAAATCGAAATATAAGGCACTTTATTGAGAGCAAAGCCGGCGGCAGCGATCCCGCCGGTGAGCAAAAGCCCAGGCATGAGCTTAAGAAGCTGTCGGCCGAAGCCGCCCGGTTCGACAGCCATTTGGGGAGGGGCGGAGGCTAGCGGAGGTTGGTCGAGAGTTTGCGACTCGGCAGCTGACATGATCGGATCCTTGGTTGTGTTGCGCCAAGGATGCCGGAAAGCATTCAATCGATCCAATTAATTATTACTATTATTATGATCAATATATAAGATCGGTTGTACTGCGCCGTAGCCCGGTGATGCCACGGTAGGGCCAAAATAGGCGGAGCGTCG
>DAIESR010000489.1 GCA_027346205.1 Beijerinckiaceae bacterium | reverse complement strand
CGCTGCGGCAGCCGCGGCTTAAGCCGCAGGACATTCGGAGAAAGGCATGAGCGATTTTGGTTTGGCGGATCTCGCTGCGCTCATCGCCGAGCGAGACAAATCCGACGCCGAAACCTCCTATACCAAATCGCTGCTCGCCGGCGGACCGGCGCGCGCGGCCAAAAAAATGGGCGAAGAGGCGGTCGAGGTGGTGATCGCGGCGATTGAAGGCGACCCGCACGCGCTCGTATGCGAAAGCGCCGATCTTCTCTATCATCTCCTCGTCGTGCTGCAGACGCGGAAAGTGCCATTGGAAGATGTCTTGATGGAACTCAAACGGCGCACCGCCCAATCGGGGCATAGTGAAAAAGCGGCACGCGGCAAGGGCTGAAAGGAACAGCTCGGGCATGTTCAATAGCTTTTCCGCGACAGGCTCGCACGCCATATAAGCGGCAAACCAAAAGTCGGACAGCAATGGATTTGGAAAAACGCGCCGGCCGTATTAAACAGCGATCATAGACTCGGCCGCGGAAAACCGAGGAATGGATGGACGAACGCGTCAAGGCTCCGGCTGTGCTCTCGCCCTATCATCATTTCACCCGATGTGAATGGGCGGCTTTGCGCGCCGATACGCCGCTGACCTTGACCTCGGACGATCTGAGCAAGCTTCAATCGCTCGACGACCCGATCTCGCTCGAAGAGGTCATCGCCATCTATCTGCCTTTGTCGCGCCTCCTGGCGCTCTATGTCGCGGCGACGCAGGGCCTCTTCAAGGCGACCCAGCGCTTCCTCGGCGCCGAAGATGGCAAGATGCCCTATATCATCGGCGTCGCCGGCTCGGTCGCCGCCGGCAAATCGACCCTGTCACGCGTCATGCGCGCGCTTCTCTCGCGCTGGCACAACACGCCCAAAGTCGAGCTTGTGACGACGGATGGCTTTCTCTATCCCAATGCCGTGCTCGAAGCCGATGGACTGATGGACAAGAAGGGCTTTCCCGAGAGCTATGACGGCGCGAGCCTGCTGCGCTTTCTCTCGGATGTGAAGGCCGGAACCCGCAATGTCCACGCGCCGGTCTATTCGCATCTCACCTATGATGTCGTGCCCGGGGAATATGTGACCATCGACCGGCCCGACATATTGATCGTCGAAGGCCTCAACGTTCTACTTCCGGGCCGGCCGCCGAAGGATGGGCGGGCGACGCCCTTCGTCTCGGACTTCTTCGATTTTTCGATCTATCTCCACGCCGATGATGGTGAGTTGGAGCGCTGGTACGTCTCCCGCTTCATGCGGTTGCGGCAGACGGCATTCCGCGATCCGCGTTCCTATTTCCGCAAATATGCCAATCTCTCCGATAGGGATGCGGCAGCCATAGCACGCGACATCTGGACGAAGATCAATCTGCGCAATCTGCACGAAAACATTCTGCCGACGCGGGCACGCGCCAATCTCGTGCTGACCAAAGGAGCAAGCCATTTGATCGAGGACGTCGAGCTGCGCAAGCTTTGAGGCATATGCGAAGCGTATGGCTTTCTGGCAAGGCAGGTACAATACTATCGCGCGCTTCCTCCTTTTATGTTAGGTTACATGTAACCTAATGAAGGACAATCATGGTCTCAGCAAACAAACGAGACAGCTCGCGCGACAAGGTGAGGACGTATCGCGAGCGCCTGCGCGCCCAAGGTCTGCGGCCGATCCAGATCTGGGTGACTGACGTGCGCGCGCCCGCCTTCCGTTCGGAAGCGCACAAACAGTCTTTGGCCGTCGCTCAGAGCGCGCATGCCGATGAAGATCAAAGCTTCATCGACGCCATAGCGGATCAGGACGATGCATGAGACGCGGCGAGATATGGACCGTTGCGGGCGGGAAAGACTACGCCGGCAAGCCTCGGACCGCCGTTATCATACAGGACAATAATTTCGACGCGACCAATTCCATCACCATTTGCGCCTTCACGACCGATGAAACGGACGCTCCACTGTTCCGTCTGCTCGTGGAGGCCAATGACCAAAATGGCTTGAACGGCACATGTCGGCTGATGGTCGATAAGATCACCACCGTTCCAAAATCGAAGATGGGAACCCTTATCGGGCATTTGGATGAACAAGATGTTTTGCGGCTCAATCAAGCCGTGCTCATCTTCCTTGGTCTCGCAGTGTCGCCAAAAACTCGACCAGAGACCTGATCAGTGGCGAGATCAGCCACCAGATTCAAAGCTCGAAGCCGTTTTCAGCGGCCAGCGCCTTGAGATTCTGGTGCGGACGCGCGCCATAATGCTGGATGATCTCGGCCGCCGCCAAGGCACCAAGCCGCGCGCAATCCGGCAGATCCTTGTCCTTGACGAGCCCGGTGAGGAAGCCGGCGGCGAAGAGATCGCCGGCGCCCGTCGTGTCGACGACTTTCTCGACCGGGAAGGCATTGACCGCATGGGTCTCTTCCCGCGTGACGACGAGCGAGCCCCGCTCCGAGCGGGTGACGACGGCAAGGATGTTCTCATTGCGCAATTGCGTTAAAGCCGTGTCGAAATCCGCAGTCTGATAGAGCGAGTGCAATTCGCTCTCATTGGCGAAGAGAATGTCGATCTTGCCGTCGCGGACGAGCCCTAAAAATTCGTCGCGATAGCGGTCGACGCAAAAAGCATCCGACAGGCTCAGGGCGACGCGTCGACCGGCCGTGCGGGCGATTTCGGAGGCTTTGAGAAAGGCCTGCTTGGCTTCCGGCGGGTCCCAGAGATAGCCTTCGAGATAGATGATCCGCGCTTGCGCAACCAATTGCGCATCGACATCGTCCGGCGTCAGATTCTGGCAGGCGCCGAGAAAAGTATTCATCGTTCGCTGGCCATCCGGCGTGACGAGCACGAGACAGCGCGCGCTCGCCGCCCCATCCACGGCCGGCGTCGAATCGAAAGCAACGCGCGCGGTGCGAATGTCATGGGCAAAAATATCGCCAAGCGGATCGGCCTTCACCTTGCCGATGAAGCCTGCGCTGCAACCGAGTTGCGCAGCCCCAATGATCGTGTTGGCCGCCGAGCCGCCAGAAACGACCGTCGTCTGCCCCATCGCCGCATAGAGCTTTTCCGCCGTCGCTTCATCGATGAGCCGCATCGCGCCCTTGTGAAGGCCATGCGCGATGAGAAAATCGTCGTCGCTCGGAGCGATCACATCGACGATCGCATTGCCGAGGCCGATAATATCGAAGCTGGTCGCGGGCATGAGTTCGGACCTCGAAAATGCGCGGGAAAAGATGAGGGAGGGTCGCTGACCTTTGGCATCGCATCATGCCCCGGTCAAGCTATAGCGCGACAGACACCGGATAGAGAGGTCCTCACGCCGCGAGGTCGGCGACGACCGCATCAAGCAAGGGAAAGCCCTCCGGGCTGACGCGCAGTCGCCCTTCCGGCGTCATCTCGACCATGCCTTCGGCGATCAGCGACGAAATCCTTGCCGGATCGAGCTGCTTGCCGGCCAAAGCCTCGAAACGCGTCGGTTCGATTCCTTCCGCCAGGCGCAGACCCATCAGGAGAAATTCATCGCCCTGTTCTTCGCTGGAGAGCATTTCGTCTTCGACCAGCCCATGGCCGTCGGTTTCGACGACTGTCAGCCACATTTCAGGGTGCCGCTCCGTCGCCTGAGCACGGCGGCCCTTCGGCCCCATGACCCGGCCATGCGCACCAGGGCCGACGCCGACATATTCGCCATAGCGCCAATAGATGAGATTATGCCGGCTTTCGGCACCGTGCCGAGCGTGATTGGTAATCTCATAGGCCGGCAGCCCGGCGGCGCTCATGATCTCCTGCGTCGCATCCCAGAAATCGCGGCTCTGCTCCGCATTTGGCAGCGCGAGCTTGCCGGCCCGGTCGAGACGCTAGAAGATCGTGTCCGGCTCGATCGTGAGCTGATAGAGCGAGAGATGGTCCGCCGCCCGCGCCAGCGCCGTCCCCAGCTCCGCCCGCCAAGCTGCGACGCTCTGCTGCGGCCGCCCATAGATGAGATCAAAGGAATAGCGCTCGAAGATCTTGGCCGCGACATCGACGGCCGCGAGCGCCTCGGTGACTGTATGCAGCCGCCCGAGCTGCTTCAAATCGGCATCGTTCAAGGCTTGAACGCCGATCGAGACGCGATTGACCCCGGCAGCCCGATAATCCCGGAAACGGCCCGCTTCGACGCTCGACGGATTGGCTTCGAGTGTCACCTCGACGTCCGGCTCGACGGCCCAGAGGCCGCCGATCGCATCAAGAATAGCTGCGATGCTCTGCGCCTTCATCAAAGACGGGGTACCGCCGCCGAAGAATATCGAGCGGACGCGCCGACCCTTGGTGAGTGCTGCGCGATGCGTCAACTCCGCCTTGAAAGCCGCGATGAATCGCGCCTCGTCGATCGGCTCGGCACGAACATGGCTGTTGAAATCGCA
>DAIESR010000485.1 GCA_027346205.1 Beijerinckiaceae bacterium | reverse complement strand
GGCGGAGGCGCTCGAAGTTCTCGCCCATCTTCTCGGCGGCGGCCAAACGAGCCTCTTGTTCAAAGCCCTCGTCGTCGACAAGCGGATCGCCGTTTCCGTCGGCGCGCATTATGCGGGCACGGCGGTCGATGATACGCGCTTTTATGTCTATGGCATGCCGGCGCCAGGCGTCACGCTCGAAACGCTCGACGGCGAGTTGGAGCGTGTCATCGCCTCAGTGGCGGAGAAGGGCGTGAGCGACGAAGATTTGGCACGCGCCAAAACGCGCCTCATCGCCGATGCGATCTATGCGCAGGACAATCAGGCGACGCTCGGGCGCTGGTACGGGTCTTCGCTCGCCACCGGCCTCAACGTTGCCGATGTTCTGCAATGGCCCGACCGGATCGAGGCTGTCACGGCGCAAGACGTTACCAAGGCCACGCGCTGGCTCGAAAAACGGCGCAGCGTGACCGGCTTCCTCCTGCCGGCCGCGTGAAGGCCAGCGCCTCGCTTTGTCAGAGCGCGTTTGCCGCGCGACACTTCTCCCTGTGGGAGAAAGTGCCCCGCGAAGCGGGGCGGATGAGGGGTTACCAAGTTTGGCGTCGATTCCAGCATCGTGACCCCTCACCCGGCCGGCATTGCCGGCCACCCTCTCCCATTGGGAGAGGATTTGCACACCGGTTGATGCTCTTCAATCATATCTCTTTTGGACCAGGCTCATGACCTTTTCCCCCTCATTCCCGCCGGCCCATCCCGCAGATGCCGATCTCGGCCGCGGCGCTTCCCCCTCGCGCGCCGCCGCCGTACAAAAGATCGTTTCCAAAGGCGGCATAGAGGCTTGGCTCGTCGAAGACTACGCCGTGCCGCTCGTGGCTCTCGAATTCGCCTTCAAGGGCGGCGCCTCGCAAGATCCGGCTGGGAAACCCGGCGTCGCCTCGCTGCTCGCCGGCCTGCTCGACGAAGGCGCGGGATCTTATGATTCGCATGCCTTTCATCGCGTGCTCGATGATTATGCGCTCGAAATTTCTTTCTCCGCCGATCGCGACATCCTTACGGGCCGCATGCAGACCTTAGCGCGCCATACCGACAAGGCCTTCGAGCTGCTGCGGCTTTGTATCAACGAGGCACGGCTCGATGATGAACCCTTCGAGCGGGTGAAGAGTCAGATCACGGCGGGGCTTAAGCGTGAGATCAATGATCCAGACTATGCCGCGCTCCGCGCCTTCCGCGATAACGCCTATCCAAGCCATCCCTATGGCGCGCCGGTACGCGGCGATCTCGCGAGTCTGTCGAGCCTGACGCAGGCCGATCTCATCGCCATGCGCGCTGCCACATTTGGCCGCGACGGGCTGAAGATCGCCGCTGTGGGTGCGATCGACGCGGCAACGCTTTCCAGACATATTGACGATGTCTTTGGCGCTCTGCCGGAGAAAGCTTCGCTCGCCGCGATTGCCGACACGTCCGTCGCCGGCGTCGGCGGCCTCCATGTCGTCGATCTCGACATTCCACAATCGACGATTAGATTCGGCCGCCAGGGTCTCGGCCGCAAGGATCCGGACTTCGTGCCGGCGACCGTCGTCAATCATGTGCTCGGCGGCGGCGTGTTCTCGGCGCGCCTCTTCCGCGAAGTGCGCGAGAAGCGCGGGCTCGCCTATTCGGCCTATTCGCAGCTCGTGACATTCGATCATGGCGCGATGCTCGTCGGCAGCACCTCGACCAAAAATGAGCGCGCCGCCGAAGCGATGGAAGTGGTCGGCAATGAGATTCGCAGCCTCGCCGAGCAGGGGCCGAGCGAGGAAGAACTCGACAAGGCGAAGAAATATCTCATCGGCTCCTATGCGCTGCGCTTCGATACGTCGACCAAGATCGCAGGCCATCTCGTGCATCTCCAAACCGACGGCTATGACGTCGATTATCTCGACAATCGCAACAGACTCATTGCCGCGGTGAGCATGGAAGATGCGCAGCGCGCAGCCAATCGGCTTTTCGACAAGGGCGAGCTTCTCATCGTCGTCGCCGGCCGGCCAGTGGGGATGTAAGGCACGCTCCATCCTTGCCCTGAAAAAAGAAGGTGTCAGCGGCGCGACGCCACAGGGCTGTCAACGGCGTCCAAGCCTTTATGTAAACAACTGATCTATCATCTATTTTCTGGATATTTGGAATATGGAATAAACGACGTTGATTTTCACTTTCCCGCTTGGAAAGTCGGCTTCGATGCCTTATGTGTGTCACCCGCAGCGGGGAACTGATCACACAGTTTCGCAAGCAGCGACTGGGGCCTTGGCGCCGCGGTCACTTGGTGGAAGTATCTAACCGATCGATACAATCCGGTTAGGGCGCATAGCTCAGTTGGTAGAGCAGCTGACTCTTAATCAGCGGGTCCAAGGTTCGAGCCCTTGTGCGCCCACCATCGAAATCAATAAGTTAGCAAAAATCTGAAGAGAACCAAAAGCGAACGTGAGACTTTATGAGGCGGTCTCACAGTCTCACGTGAGACTTTTGTTCTCAATCATCGGTTCTCATCCCCGTGCTCCCTGCCCGTCGTACCAAGCGATGAGTTTGGCGATCGCATTGTCGGAAATCTCGCGATGGTGAGCGAGATAATGCCTCAAGATCGAATGCACCGAAGTCTTGCTACGCCCCCTCGGTCAATCCCGTTGCGCTCAGAGTCTTCGGCTGAGATTGGCTCCGGCGGGGATGATCACTTGTTCCGGCTTCCAGCAAACATGGCATGCTATATGACCCCGGCGCCGTGATCTGAGATGATCCATCGATCCGGCTGCGCGGCTCGATCATCCTTGTTACTTCTCAAACCGCAATTTCCGCTGGCGGATCATGCCCAATTTGTGCACGAAAGGCCCGGGACAAATGGCCTCGGGACGGGCCGCACAAGCATATATCGGCTATATCCGAGGTGCTGAGAATGCCACGTCAAATGGTCGGGACAGATCTGCTCTAGAGCCGATTCCATGTGACGGGTCAAATCGGCTCTACATCAAACAATGAGAGCATGTCCTTTGTCGGAAAAGTTGAGCCAACTTTCCCGGGACATGCTCGAACGAGAGGGACAGAAAGCAATGTCGGGGCGACAGACTTCCGAAAACAAGACGGCCTTCAGCGCCCATCCCGCGCGCAGCCGGGTTTTGGCGGAAGTGCATGCGCGGCCACTCTTGCCGATCGAAGCGCCGCGCCGCCTCTTGCATTTCGGATTCATGACCGATCATTGGGCCGCGGCGAAGGATCGCGCCGCTTTCGAAGCCTTCTGCATCTCGCGTGCGCGCCCCGCGCCAGCGCCGGACGCCAAGCATCACCGCATCGATGTGCCACCGGCAATTCTGCGCTGGGAGCATCACGGCGAGTTCACGACCTATACGTGGGAATTCCCATCCCAGGCACAACAGCCAAACGACATGAGCGGCCACACACCTTTCTGGCCGGGTCCAGACGAGCTCTCGAGCCTCATGCATCTCGTGCCGCAGCCAGGACCCCTGCTCGTCGCCGTCGATCTGCATCTACTCCCGGAACGAGCTGTCGGCGATAGCTATCGCCACTCCTTCGGGTCGGAACAGCTCGCCGCTTCGGAAGTAGAAAATGGCGCGGCACGCATCGCGACTGATTTTCATCCCGACGCCTTCGGCTTCATCCGCATCCTCGTTCTCGATCGAAAACTCAGCGCAGCGCAAGCCGGCGCGCTGGTGCAGAGATTGCTCGAAATAGAGACCTATCGGACGCTCGCCCTGCTCGGCCTGCCGCAGGCGCAGGAACTCGCGCCGGCCATTCGCCAGATCGAGACCGAGCTGCCGCTGCTGATGAACGAAATGCGCGAGAGCCAGGGTTTCGAGGCGAATAAGCATCTGCTCGATCGGCTGACGGCGCTTGCAGCCGATCTCGAAACCGGCGCCGCGCATAGCCTCTTCCGCTTCGGCGCCACGCGCGCCTATCATGAATTGATCGGCCATCGCCTCCACATCATCGACGAACGGCCTTTAAGCGGCCTGCCAACCTTTGCCGCGTTTTTGGGCCGCCGGCTGACGCCGGCGATCCGCACCTGTGCGTCTACGGAAGCACGGCAGGATAATCTGTCGCGCAAGCTCGCCCGCGCCGCGCAATTGCTACGCACCCGCGTCGACATCGCGCTCGAGAGCCAGAACGGCGATCTCCTGCGCAAGATGAACAATCGCGCCCGCATGCAATTGCGCTTGCAGCAAACGGTGGAAGGCCTGTCGATCGTGGCGCTGACCTATTATCTCGCCTCGATCTTCCATATCGGCTTCGATGGCATTCACAAATGGCTCGTCCGGATCGATCCGACCATTGCGACGGCCATAGCGCTACCCTTCGTCTTCCTTGTCGTGGCCTTGATGCTGCGCCGAATCCGCAAGCATTATGCGGATGTGTGAGACAGCGCGCTGCTAAGATAACTCGACGCGCACCAATTAGCGCATGCCAATTCAGCGTACACCAATTCAGTGCATACAATGAGCGCGTCGGACAATTCTGGTCAGCAGAATCTGACGCGAATGATTATTTCGTTCGCCTCATTGACAGCTTGAACGCATGACGCTTTTCGATGGCTCCGCCTTCAGGCCTCAGCGTTGTACGGACTCTTCACGCTTGGCATGGATCGACGCGATCACATGGCCCATAGCAATGCCAAGCTTACCAATTTGTTACAATTTTTCTTTCATGTATCTGACCTTTCGCATTCGTCGTAATGCAAAGCTTATCGAGCTGCACACTGCGATAGTGCTTGGCGAACAGCGCTTGCCTCGCATTCATTGTCATGCAAGGCTCATCAAAACATGCAATGCGAACAGCGCTCTCAATGGGCTTGGAAGCCCAGCGAAGGTGCGATCAACGATAAGTCTATGGAGCGGCATTTACGACTTCAACGCCGAAAGACAAAGCAGATAGGAATGAGATTTTTCAAGTGAACTTTGGTTCTGCGGTGCCGCCCCACAATTGGATGTCATCAAGGAGAAATTTCATGATGCGATTGAAAAGAAATAGAACCTCAGCGGCGCTGGGCATCATTCTAGGATTTGCCGGCGCGGGATTGGCTTTAGCACAAGCCCCACGTGGGGCGACAAGCTATATGCCGGTCGACATCAAGGAACCTTTCGCGTCGATCATGGCGCGGATGAAGGCACAGAAGGCGGAAATTGAAAAGCGACACCAAGATCTTCTCAAAGAGCGCTATGATTTGAGCGACCGGCCTGCGAAGGATGCCAAAATGTCCGGTGGCAAGCCTTTGCAGGAAGGAGTGCGCGTGAAATTGCCAGCGGGGACGACATGGGAGCAGCTTGCCAACATGAGTCCGGCCGAGATTCGCGAAAAGAACTTGTTTCCGGCCGGCTTCTATCCCTTACCTCATCCCAATCATCCTGAAGGCGGGATGGTATTCCCGCATTTCCAAATCGACGAGATCAAGAAGCAGGAGGGTCGCGACCTCACCCGCTTCGATCTCGACTTCGACTTGCCGGACCGTTTCCTGCCCGAATTTCCTGCCCCGATCTATCTAACGACGCGCCCTGATCTCGGCGACGTGTCACAGGGTCAATTGGTGACGCTTGCCAATTACTATCAATTGTTCAACGGCATTCTCAACCCGAAGCAATTGGAAGGGCTGCGCCTCTTGCTTACGCCCTTTCCTCAACAGCAGTTCAATGAGACCGAAGATCGCCGCTCGGAAAAGCCAAGCCTCGGCGTCGCTTGCTTCGACTGCCACGCTAATGGTCATACCAATGGCGCAACCCACCTCGTCGGCGATATTCGGCCGCAGGAATCTCGCCACCGCATCCAAACACCATCTCTACGTGGAGTGAATATCCAACGCCTTTTCGGCTCTCAACGGGCGCTGAAGACAGTAGAGGACTTCACGGAATTTGAGCAGCGCGCGGCCTATTTCGATGGCGACCCGGTGATCGCAACGAAGAAGGGCGTCAATATTCTTGAACGCGGCAGCCAGGTCCAAGACATGGCCGAGTTCCAGGAACTGCTTGATTTTCCACCGG
>DAIESR010000467.1 GCA_027346205.1 Beijerinckiaceae bacterium | reverse complement strand
GTCATTGGGTTTAGCGGGTCATGGGGTTTGCATGCGCAAAGGTCCCCGAACCGCATTCGGCTCGATACCAAGAGCATTCCAGCTCGGCAGAGTCCATCGCTTTCCAGGACTTGTTTCAAGCCTTGCTCCAAGCCTTGGTTCTCGTAAGCTCGGCTGCATCAACAGTTAAGGATTCATCGTGAAAGTCATCGCCAGTTCGATTCGCAAAGGCAATATCATCGAGAAGGAGGATGGTCAGCTCTATGTCGTCCTCAGTGCCGAAAGCTTTCATCCCGGCAAGGGCACGCCGACGACGCAGATCGATATGCGCCGCCTTTCCGACGGTGTGAAGGTCTCCGACCGTTACAAGACGACCGAACAGGTCGAGCGCGCTTTCGTCGAGGATATGAACTTCAGCTATCTCTATCAGGATGCCGATGGCTATACATTCATGAATGCCGAGACCTATGACCAGATCATTGTACCGCCGGATGTCCTTGGCGATCAGGCGGTCTGGCTGCAGGAAGGCATGACCTGCATATTGTCGATCTTCAACGGCGTTGCTGTTGGAATCCAATTGCCGGCGCGGGTGACGCTCGAGATCGTCGAAACCGAGCCGGCGATGAAGGGCCAGACGGCATCGTCCTCCTATAAGCCGGCGAAGCTCACCAATGGCCAGCGTGTCATGGTCCCGCCGCATATTGCGACCGGTACGCGGATCGTGGTGCAGACGGAAGACGGGTCCTATGTCGAGCGCGCCAAGGATTGAGCGCGAGTCTCTCTTCGGAAGGTCAGGTGTCCGAAAGCCAGATATAAGGGGTGGCGCGTGCCTGGGCCGCGCATTTGGCTTCGAGTTCTTGGAGGAGTTGCCGGACCGCGGCAGGCTCGTTGGCGGTGCGCGGCACGCTATAGATGATCCGAAGCCTCCCACGGATGTGGCAAGCCAGCGTTGTACCGAGCGAAGTGAGGGCCGGATCGACGCGCTCGACGTAATACCACGACCCTTCGGCGGACTCGTCGGGTCGCCGATTCCGGTCAGTTTCGTCCTTTGTCATCATCGTCGTGAATCTTTCGGGCCGCAGCTTGACGATCGCCTGCAAGCCTTTGTCCGGGCACCGTCTTCGAGCGGCGGACACCGGTTCATTCGTCAACCGCGGATGGAACGTCGCATCGCCGTTTTCGTTCCACGCATGTTCGCGATCGTGGCGGGCGTGTGGCGTCTTCGAGACGCTCTCTTGAAGACTCACCTTGAAGACTCACCTTGTCGAAGCGGCGGAGTGAGTCTATCCTTTGTATGCCAAGGGGTGCTGCCGAGCTTTCGGCGGCTGAGATCACACCCTTTGAACCTGAATCTGGGTAATGCCAGCGCAGGGACCGGCGGCACGACAAGGGCGTAGTCCCCATCCAAGTCGTCATCCGCGTACCCTTGCGCCCGTAAGAGCGATGGAGGCGCGAGATGAATATTCAGCAAAAGCCTGAGAGCCTCATTCCTCGCAGCGTCACCAGCGGGCCGTTGCCCGGTGCGCGCAAGATCTATCATCAGCCGCAAGGCCGCCCCGACATCAGAGTCCCGTTCCGCGAGATCGCGCTCGATCCTTCCGCCAATGAGTCGCCGGTCCGCGTCTATGATGCGTCCGGCCCTTATACGGAAGAAGCGCCGCAGATCGATCTCGCCGCCGGCCTACCGCCTTTGCGCGAAGCTTGGCTCGCCAGGCGCGAAGGCTTCGAGACCTATGCCGGTCGCGCCATTCGCCCGGAGGACAATGGCCATGTCGATGCCGACAGGCTGGTGCCGCTCTGTCCGGCGGTGCGGGCACCGCGGCGGGGTCGCGATGGCGCGCTGGTCACCCAATATGAATTCGCTCGTGCCGGCATCATCACTGAAGAAATGATTTTCGTCGCCGAGCGCGAAAACCTCGGCCGCGCGCAGGTTCTGGCCGAGGCGGAAGCCAAGCTCGCCGATGGCGAAAGCTTCGGCGCCGACATACCCGCCTTCGTGACTCCAGAGTTCGTGCGCGCAGAAATCGCGCGCGGCCGCGCCATCATTCCGGCGAACATCAATCACCCGGAATTGGAGCCGATGATCATCGGCCGCAATTTCCTGGTGAAGATCAACGCCAATATCGGCAATTCGGCCGTGACCTCCTCGGTCGCCGAAGAGGTCGATAAAATGGTCTGGTCGATCCGTTGGGGCGCCGATACGGTGATGGATCTTTCGACCGGCCGCAACATCCACAACATCCGCGATTGGATCATCCGCAATGCGCCGGTGCCGATCGGCACCGTGCCGATCTATCAGGCGCTCGAAAAGGTCGATGGCGATCCGATCAAGCTCACTTGGGAGATCTTCCGTGACACGTTGATCGAGCAGGCGGAACAGGGCGTCGATTATTTCACCATCCATGCCGGCGTCCGCCTCGCGCATGTGCCGCTGACGGCGAAACGCACCACGGGCATCGTCTCGCGCGGCGGCTCGATCATGGCGCGCTGGTGCCTCGCGCATCATCGCGAAAGCTTTCTCTACGAGCATTTCGAAGAGATCTGCGACATCATGCGGGCCTATGATGTCTCCTTCTCGCTCGGCGATGGTTTGCGGCCGGGCTCGATCGCCGATGCCAATGATCGCGCGCAATTCGCCGAGCTCGAAACTCTGGGCGAGCTCACCAAGATCGCTTGGAAGAAGGGCTGCCAAGTGATGATCGAAGGCCCCGGCCACGTGCCGATGCACAAGATCAAGATCAACATGGACAAGCAGCTCAAGGAATGCGGCGAGGCGCCGTTCTACACGCTAGGCCCGCTGACGACCGACATCGCGCCGGGCTACGAC
>DAIESR010000451.1 GCA_027346205.1 Beijerinckiaceae bacterium | reverse complement strand
TGCGGCTCGGCTTTGCCGTGACCGGAGCAACGCTCGCCGAGCGGCTGCGCGCGGCTCTTGGTCCTTGGGCCGTGTCAGGTCCGGCGCTCGCCGTCGGCCGCGCGGCGCTCGCGGATGATATTTGGCTCGAATCTCTGCCGCAGCGCTTGGCGCGCGGCGCGGCGATCGCCGAAGAGGCGCTGGCGCTCTGCGGGGTAGAAAAGGTCGGGGGGACACCGCTCTTCCAACTGTTTGTGCATCGCGGTGCCGAAACGCTGTTTCAGCGCTTCGGCCGCGAGGGCGTGCTGCTGCGGCGCTTTCCGGCCCGTTCGGATTGGCTCCGCGTCGGCCTCGTCGCCGAGGTTTTCGAAGAGCGGTTCCTGACAATCGCCAAGCGCATAAGCGAGACCGTGTGAGCCAAGCTTCGCCTCACGCGACGATCCATGCGCGCGCCGCCTCGGCTTCGCCCGTCGGAAAGACCCGCAATTTGCCGGGCATGAGAAAGCCGAAGGCCTAGACCGCATATTTGATCCAATCGACATCGGTCACGACAGCGATTCGTTCCCATTGCGACCAATGTCCCACGCCGACCTTGAAATCCTCCCACATGGCGGCGTGCTCAATGCCGGCGAATTCTTTGCCGATCTCGTAATAGAGCCGGATCTTCTCATGGGCTTTCGCGGCTTTCTCCGCCGCCGGGATGATTACGGTGTCATAATCCGCCTTTGTCACCTGACCGTGGCAGACAAAGGCGAGGATATTGGCGGGAAAGCCGGAAAGCGTTTCGATCATCTCTTTCGCTCGTTCACCTTTGCGCTTGTCAAAAATAACGCTCAAGCGTGACAGTGGTTGCACTGATCGGCGGTTAGATCTGATCCAGGCCATATGGAATCACAGTCTCTGCCCCTCTTATCCTGTGTTTCCGCATCAGACCCGCGGGCGATAAGCAGCTCGACTTCAATGATCTCTGTCAGAGAGAAGTCTCAGTGTTTTTTGCCACCTAACTGGCTCTGCTCCAGCTCGAGAAAGATGCGGTAGGCATTGCCACGGTTGTTGGCGTTGAACGCTGGCATGCCGGCGTATTTCGACCAGTCGGTCTGCTGATAGGCGACATCGAAATCGGCCCAATTCTCGACTCCCTTGCGCATGGCGGCACGCACATACTGGATATAGTCGCGGGTGAAGGCGATGGCTTCTTTGGCCGCGGTCGACGGCTGGCCGTGACCGGGAATGATAAACTTGGGATTGAGTTTCTCCACCACTTCCAATGCATTGAGCCACTGTTTGGTATCGACGTCGTCGCTGTTCATGAACGGGATGCGGCTGCTCTGGACGATATCACCGGCAAACAGCACGCCATCGGGCTCGACCATCAACATCATGTCGCTCGCCGAATGCGCGGGGCCGGCATAGATCATCTGGAATTGCTTGCCACCCAGCGTCAGCGTCAAGCGGTCATTGAAGGTGATGTCGGGCGGCACCACGCGGGTGTCCTTGTTGACCCAAGGGGCGAGCGCTTGACGGCGCTGAGCGAGCCGCTGATCTGCGCGCTCGTCGGCGGTCTGCTCGTTCTCCTCGTATTCGCGCGCGCGGTCCTGGGCGATGATGACCGTGGCCGTGTGATCTCTGAAAGCCTGCAAGCCGTAAATGTGATCGGCGTGGTAGTGACTGACCAAGTTGTAGCGCACCGGCTTGTCGGTGATCTTACGAATCGCTTGCAACAATGCCCAACCAAGACTCGGTGTGCCGAGGGCGTCGAACACCACTACGCCGTCCGGCGTCACCACGAAGCCGGCATTGGAGGTGTTGCCTTCGTTGGCCGTGCCGGGAATGTTGGGATTACCGACCGAATAATAGATTGGGTGGCCTGGTACCTGCTCGACTTTTAACGGCGTGGGGAGCGGAGCGTATTGTTGCGCTGTTGCATCCTGCGACAGAGCGACAACCGACGCAGCTTGTATCATGAGAGACAGCAGAAGCCATGCAAGCGAGACGCGATGCTCGCGCGATACGGAACGATCAGAAAATATCTGCGGCGCGCGAGAAGATGTCCCAGGTTTGGGCTCGCATCCGGTAAGCGCATTTTCGGTCGGCGCTCTGTGTACTGCACATGTTGTCTGATGGGACATGTGGGGTAATCCTTATAGTATGGGCTTGGGTGGCACTCGAGGTGCTTGGTGCCACTTGATCTCGATTTGTTATCTTGCAGCGAATCCGCCAATAATGCGACCGATTGAGGCATTCGTTACACGTTCTGCTTGAGTTGCACTTGGCATAAAATCCATCCGCGATCTGGCTTCACGCTTTCGCGTTCGAGCAGGGCACGCTTGCGCGCAACACCGCCGCGATAGCCGGATAGGCTGCCGTCATGATGCACGACGCGATGGCAAGGGATAGCGATGGCAATATTATTGGCGGCGCAGGCCTGGGCCACCGCACGGACCGCTTTCGGCGCGCCGATCTTTTGCGCTATCTCCGTGTAGCTCGCCGTCGCACCCGCCGGGATCTCGCGCAGAGCCTGCCAGACGCGCTGCTGAAAGGCGGTGCCCGCTATATCGAGCGGCAGATCGAGGCCTTTCATCGGCGTCTCGACGAAGGCGATGACCTAGGCCAGGATTTGCGCGAAATTTTCATCGCCGGCGATCAGATTGGCTTTGGGAAACCGATCGCGCAATTCGCCGACAAGCGCCTCTGGATCATCGCCGAGGAAAATGGCGCAGATCCCTTGCTCGGTATCGGCAACGAGGATCGGACCGAAAGAACAATGGGAGACGGCGAAGCGAATGTCCTTTTTTGCCGCGCCGGCGCGGTAGTCCTTAGGTGTCATGCCGAGAATCGCCTTGCTGCTTTCATAGAATCGGCCGCTCGAATTAAAGCCGGCATTATAGATCGCGGCGGTCACCGTGCTTTCGGCGCGGCCGAGTTCGGCCCGCACACGCTCGGCCCGGCGCGCATGTCCATAAGCCTTCGGCGTCAGGCCGGTGGTTGATTTGAACAGGCGATGAAAATGGAAGCGGCTCATGCCGGCTTCCCGCGCCAGTGCGGCGAGGCTCGGCGGCGTCTCCGCCTGCTCGATGATCCGGCAGATTTTCGTGACAAGCGCGGCCTGCTCTCGGGCAAGGCTCAGTCGATTGGGGTTGCAGCGCCTGCAGGCACGAAAGCCGGCCTGTTCGGCTGCCTGCCAGCTTGCATGAAAGCCGATGTTTTCAGGCTTTGCCCGTCGCGCGGGGCAAGAGGGCCGGCAATAGATTCCGGTGGTTTTGACGCAATAGACGAATTGGCCGTCCGCCGCGGGATCGCGAGCGACAACCGCCCGCCAGCGCGAGTCTTTTATCGTGAGGCTTGCAGGAGGCGGAGTGCCGAGCATGAGATTCAGCGGTTGGAGCTATCTGTCTCGCTTGTAGCGATGGGCACGATGCTCCGCACTCCGGCTCTTGCTGTCAAATTGGAAATCTGCGGCGCTCAGCCGATGCGGGCGATGCCTGGGCCGCCGAGCACCACGACCTTCGTGCCGACCGGCGTATTATTATAGAGATCGATCACATCCTGATCGATCATTCTGATGCAGCCGGAGGAGACGCTCTTGCCGATGGACCAAGGCTCGGTCGTGCCATGAATCCGGTAAAGCGTGTCCTTATTGCCCTGCCAGAGATACATGGCGCGGACGCCGAGCGGATTGCGTGGGCCGCCGGCCATGCCGAGGCCGCTTTGCAGTTGGGCCAATTGCTTCTTCAGCTCCGGCTGACGCTCGACCATCTCCTTGGGCGGATACCAATCTGGCCATTCCTGTTTGCTCTTGATTACTGCATCGCCAGCCCAGGCAAAGCCTTCGCGGCCGACACCGACGCCATAGCGCATCGCCTTGCCGTCGCCGAGCACGTGGTAGAGGAAGTGATGGGCGGGATCGACGATGATCGTGCCGGCTGGCTGCGTCGTGTCATAGGCGACGACTTGCCGGCGGAAGGGCGGCTTGACGATCGAAAGCTTGACCCCGGGGATGGGGAAACGATCGCCTTTCACCGGCGCATAAATTTCGGCGTAGCGGGCATCCGGGA
>DAIESR010000219.1 GCA_027346205.1 Beijerinckiaceae bacterium | reverse complement strand
GCGATTCGATCACCGACAACTTTCGCGTCATCTCGCCAAAGGATTTTCGGGTCGTGACGTAAACAAAGTATAGTTGAGAAATATTCTTGTCTTCCTGCGTTGCGAAAAGATCTTATGTGCCTCTGCATTTTGCAGTTGCTGCAAATAGATTCAGCACAGATGGTCAAATTTGCATTGAGGCCAGTCTTGTTTCACACTATTCATGGCCCGTTGCCTTGGCCCATCGTCTTGGTCCGTTGCCTTGGCCCATGCGCCATCCCCTGTGCCGGCGTGGGGTCAGGCGAGTGCGCTTCCTGTGGTGTGCCAAGCGATCGAATTCGGGCCAGCATCGGGCCGCAGCTTTTTCAGCTACGGTCCTTTTTCTCGGTATTGGTCTTGGCCAGCGCGAGAAAACCGGGTTAAAGAGCCGAGATGATGGATCTGCCTGATCGGATGAAGGCGTATCCAACGTATTTTTGGCTCAACCACAGCTAAGACTTTTTGGGAGGGTAGGATCTATGAGCAATAGGCCTCGGAGTTCTGGACGACATTTTTTGCAGATTCCCGGTCCAACTCCGATCCCCGACCGCATTTTGCGTGCCATCGACATGCCGGTCATCGACCATCGTGGGCCGGAATTTCAAAAGCTCGGGCGTCGGGTGCTCGAGAAGGTCAAGAATATTTTCAAGACTAAAAATAATGTTTTCATTTTCCCGGCTTCCGGGACAGGCGGCTGGGAATCGGCTCTGGTCAATTGTCTTTCGCCGGGCGACAAGGTTCTGATGTTCGAGACCGGCCAGTTCGCGACCTTGTGGAAGAGGATGGCGACGCGGCTCGGCCTGCAGCCGGAGTTCATCGAGTCCGACTGGCGCATCGGCGCCGATCCTGCCCAGATCGAGGCCCGGCTCAAGCAAGACACCGCGCATGAGATCAAGGCCGTCTGCGTCGTCCATAATGAGACGGCGAGTGGCACGGCCGCGCCTTTGGCTGAGATCCGCAATGTCATCGACAAGCTCGGCCATCCGGCTCTGTTCTTCGTCGATGCCGTCTCTTCGCTCGCATCGATCGATCTTCGCCACGACGAATGGGGCATCGATGTCACGATCTCCGGGTCGCAAAAGGGCCTGATGCTGCCGCCAGGCCTCGCCTTCAACGCGGTGAGCCAGAAAGCGCTCGAGGCTGCGAAGACCTCGCGCTTCGCAAAGTCCTATTGGGCTTGGGACGATATGCTGGCCAACAATGCCAATGGCTTCTTCCCCTATACGCCGGCGACCAATCTTCTCTACGGTCTCGATGTCGCTCTCGATATGCTCGAGGAGGAAGGTTACGACAACGTCTTCGCGCGGCACATCCGGCATGGCGAGGCGACCCGTCGCGCGGTCGTCGCCTGGGGCCTCGAGGTGCTCTGCCGCGATCCGAAATATTATTCTCCGGTGGTGACCACGGTGCTGCTGCCGCCCGGTCATGATGCCGATGCCTTCCGCGCACTCGTGCTCGAAACGTTCAACATGGCGCTTGGCGCTGGCCTCGGCAAAGTCGCTGGCAAAGTGTTACGCATTGGTCATGTGGGCGATACCAATGATTTGACGCTCATGGGGGCGCTTAGCGGCGTCGAAATGGGCCTCGAACTCGCCGGTATCCCGCATCGCAAGGGAGGGGCGTCCGCCGCCATGGAATATCTTGCCGAGCAGGCGAGAAAACCGGCGCAGAAGCTCGCGGCCGCGGAATAGGCGCGAGCAGCCATTCAGCCGAATGGTGGATCATGAATGCAGAGATTCCCCATCCCTAGGGGCCTGCACCGCTTTCAAGTCGCCTAGAGCCTGTTCCGGAAAAGTCTATCAACTCTTTGTCCGGAACAGGCTCTAAGGGCTGCTCTTGCCGTCCGTTGCGGCGTTTGCGAGCCAGGCCTCCAGCCGATCCGCAGCACGCCTTGCTTTCGCCGCTTCGCCCCGAAGCGAAGTGACGAGATTTTCCATTTCGCGGCGATCGCTGCTGGGCGGGGCAGCAGATTGCGTCAGCGCTGCAATAGCTTCGCTACCTCTGGTTACCGTCTGGCTGAGTGCGGCGAGCCATTCCTTGCCGAATGCATTGGCCGCGCTCGCCGTGTTCGCCTTTTCTTCACGTCTTTCTTCGACGGCCGCTTCGGCAAGCCGGATGATTTCCGGAAGCACCGAGCGCATGGCGTCAGCGCCGGCTAAAGGCACGAACCAAGCTCTCTTATCCGGTCGCCATTTTGCCTTTGGCACCCACCGCAGCAGTCGTGCCAGTGCCTCGCTATAGCCAGAGGCGATGATGATGCCTTCCGGCGTCACCGCTATGAAAGGCGTCGGCGGGAGGCCAGCGGCGCTGAGAATCTCCCGAGCCTTATCCTCGCTGATTTCGGTCATTTGTGGTTCTGTTTCAAATAGATAGAGCATGTCCTTTGTCGGAAAAGTCTATCAACTTTTCCGGGACATGCTCTGCACTTTTGGAATCGATCACCGAGCGCGTCGGCGTTGTAGCGGAAGAGCAAGCGGCATGCCGGCGCCGCTGGGCGGCGCCGGCCCTTGATCTATATCAGGGAGACTTGCCGTGGCCCGGCGCATCTTCGCATTCGACCAGCGGTGACGCCGCCATGGATCTGCGCAAATGTGGAGGAAAGATCATGGACGACAAGCTTTTGCGGAAGAACATTCTTGCCGAACTCGAATGGGAGCCGAGTCTCAATGCCGCCGGCATCGGCGTCGCCGTCGAAGAGGGGATCGTGACTTTGAGCGGCCATGTGCCGACCTATGCCGAAAAGCTCAAGGCCGAGCAGGTCGTCAAGCGGGTGCGCGGCGTCCGGGCCATCGCTGAGGAGATCGAGGTGCGGCCAGTGCATACGCATACGCATGCCGATGACGAAATCGCCAAGCGCGCGTTGAATATGCTGAATTGGGATGTGATGGTTCCGGCCGACAGCCTTCAGGTGAAGGTGCAGCAGGGCTGGCTTACGCTCTCCGGCGCGGTGGATTGGCAATATCAGCGCACAGCGGCTGAGGATGATGTCCGCAAGCTTTCCGGAGTGCTCGGCGTCACCAATCTGATTACCATCAAGCCGCGTGCGCAGGGCGACGATATCAAAGAGCGCATTGAAGATGCTTTGAAGCGTAATGCCGTGATCGAGGCGCGCAATATCACCATCGATGTGCGCAATGGCAATGTCACGCTCGAGGGCAAGGTCCACGCTTGGCATGAGCGCGAAGTGCTCGAGACCGCGGTCTGTGCCGCACCGGGTGTCAAATCGGTCGATGATCGTGTGACGGTGGGTTAGGCGTCGTCGTCTTTGCAGCGGTGGCCGAGGCGCGGTGGCCGCTTCGGTGAGGCTCGTATGTCGAGAGGACAGGGGCTATAGAATCGCGAAATTATCTCGACATTTACAGTCGAAAAGGGCTGCCGAAAGATGACCGAAACCGGCTCCGAGGTCGCTGCGGATCAGGCTGAGGTCTATGCCTTTCTTGCAAATCCGGAGACCTATCGGTCTCAGGGAGGCGCGGTAGTAGGCGAGAAGGATGCAGCCATGCGCGTCGATCGGATCGACACGCATGGCGCGATCGTGTTTCTCGCTGGTCCGGACGTCTATAAGATGAAGCGCGCGGTCCGCTTCCCTTTCATGGATTTCTCGACGCTCGAAAAGCGCAGGGCCGCTTGCGAAAATGAAATCTCCGTCAACCGCCGCAATGCGCCCGAGCTTTATCTCGGCACAGTGCCGATAAGACGCGACGCCAAGGGCCTGCATCTCGGCGGCGAGTCTGGCGTGATCGTCGAATGGCTCGTGCATCTGCGCCGCTTCGACGAGACGAAGACATTCGACAGGCTCGCGGGTAGGGGCGCGCTCGGTCTCACCCTCATGCCGGCCCTCGCCGAGACGATCGCGGCTGCGCATGAGCATGCGCCCATGCGCGATCATGGCGCGACGCAGATGTTGCGCAGCTGGCTCGAGGACACGCTCGACGGGCTTGCGGCGGCAGGCGACATTTTTCCGGGCGAGGAGGTCGGTGTGCTGCGGCGGAGCTGCTTTGGCCTTTTCGCCGAGGTCGAGCCGCTTCTCGTCGCGCGCGAAGCGGCTGGCTATGTGCGACTCTGCCATGGCGATCTGCATTTGCGCAATATCGTTCTCTACGAAGACAGGCCAGTTCTCTTCGATGCAATCGAGTTCGACGATTCGATCGCGACCTGTGACACCCTCTATGATTTCGCGTTCGTCTTGATGGACCTTTGGCAAAGAGGTCTGCACGCTCACGCCAATCGTCTCTTCAATTTTTATCTCTGGCGTATTCGCGCGAATGAGCCGGCGCTCGAGGGGCTTGCGGCCATGCCGCTCTTTCTTGCGTTACGTGCGGCGATTCGTGCCCGCGTGACGGCAGCGCTCTGCCGGCTCGAATCGGATGCGCATGAATCGGATGCGCATGAATCGAATGTGTATGAGACGAGGATCGCAGAAGCGCAGCGCTTCTTTGCAGCGGCGAAGACTTTTGTTGAAGCAAAACCCGCGCGTCTCATAGCCATCGGTGGGCTCTCCGGCAGTGGCAAGAGCACGCTTGCGAAGGATCTCGCGCCATCGATCGGCCGTGCGCCGGGTGCCGTGCATTTGCGCAGCGACATCGAGCGCAAGCGGTTCTTCGGTTTTGGCGCATGCGAGAAATTGCCGGACGAGGCCTATCGTCCCGAGATCACGCTCAAGGTCTATGAGCGGTTGCGCCATCTCGCGGCGATCGCGCACAAAGCGGGTCATTGCGTCATCGTCGATGCGGTCCATGCCAAAGCCGAAGAGCGCGACGCGCTCGCAACGCTCACGGCGCGGATCAACGTACCGTTCACTGGCTTCTGGCTCGATGCGCCGGTCGAAACTCTTATGGCTCGCGTCGAGGCGCGGACGCATGATGCCTCCGACGCGAAGGCTGCGATCGTGCAGCAGCAACTCACTTGGGAGCTTGGTTCCGTCACTTGGGAAAGGCTCGATGCAAGCCTACCGCTTGCTGAATTGAAGGCGCAGGCGCTGCACAAAATGGGTTGATGCCTTGGCTCCGCGCCTCGCGGCTAAACGCGAGTTTTTCCCTATTCGCGCGGCGGGATGAGCACAGCGGCCCCTTGCAACCGGCCGGCGCGCAGATCCGCCAGCGCTTCATTGGCCTCGCTCAGGGGATATCCCTTGGTCGCAGTAACGACTTTCGTTTGCGCGGCGACGCGGAGAAAATCGAGCCCATCCTGGCGCGTCAAATTGGCGACAGAGACGAGACGGCGCTCCTCCCAGAGGAGATCATAGGGAAAGCTCGGAATATCGCTCATGTGAATGCCGGCGCAGACGACGGTGCCGCCTTTCTTCACCGCAGCGAGCGCTATAGGAACGAGCGGCCCGATCGGCGCATAGATGATGGCGGCATCGAGCAGCTCAGGCGTCGTTTCATCCGAGCCGCCGGCCCAGACGGCGCCGAGGCGCCGGGCGAAATCCTGCGCAGGCAAATCGCCCGGCCGGGTAAAGGCGAAGATCTTGCGGCCTTGTTTATGCGCCACTTGCGCAATGATATGGGCGGCTGCGCCAAAGCCGTAGAGGCCGAGATTTTTGCCGTCGCCCGCCATGACCAGTGAGCGCCAGCCGATGAGCCCGGCGCAGAGCAGCGGAGCGAGATCCTGATCGCGTCCCTTTTCGCCGAGCGGAAACACATATTGCGCATCGGCGACGACGCGCGTGGCGTAGCCGCCGTCGCGCGTGTAGCCGGTGAAGAGCGGCGCGTCGCAGAGGTTTTCATGTCCCGACAGGCAATAGGGGCAATGGCCGCATGTATGGCCGAGCCACGGGATGCCGACGCGCATGCCCAGCTCCAACTCTTTGACGCCTGATCCGATCGCATCGATCCGGCCGACGATTTCATGGCCGGGAATCATGGGCAGCCGGGGATTGGGCAATTCGCCGTCGACCACATGCAAATCGGTGCGGCAGACGCCGCAGGCGGTGACGGCGACTCGGATTTCGCCATCACGCGGCTGCGGATCGGGCCGTTCCTGCCAGACGAGGGGCTGTCCGATTGCCGACAACACCATTGCATGCATAAGGATCGTCCAGAGGAGTTTTCGGTCCGTGCGCGAGCACGAACCGATGGCTGCGACGCAGGAAAGCGCCGCTGCCTCATGGCCTCGAAACGCTGCCTGCTAAATATGCTCGACAGATGCGACTTGGAAAGTGCGGGTGCCATGCTCTTCCATGATCGAGACATATTCGCCAGTGACGAAGCTTTCGTTTTCGAGGCGATGGCCGGCTTCGTCGTCGATTGTTCCTTCGAGATCGTAATGGAAAGCCCAGCTTCCATTCGGCCGGCGAATAAGATGGCCGATATCATCGGCCTCATCGGGCCGGAAGCGGATGACCCGGCAGAGGTCGCGGTGCTGACGCCAAGTGGCACTGTCGAGATGTGCGTTGGCATCGAGCGGCGCGACGATGAGATAGCCGCTGCTGGCGCTGCCGACAGGATGGCCTTTTTCACGTGCCAGTTCGAGGCGAATGCGCCGGAAGTTCGGCGGAAAATCTTTTTCCGTGAGCTTCACGCCATGGGCCTTTTCTGGTGCTGTCGTCATCATGTTCGTCTCCTAGGAAAAAGCGTCGATGTTCAGTGT
>DAIESR010000433.1 GCA_027346205.1 Beijerinckiaceae bacterium | reverse complement strand
TGATCTATATGGTCTATAGCGACAAGCTGATCGAAGGCTCGCCGAAGAATTCGACATCGACCGTGCCGATCCAACCCTGGGGACAACAGACGAATGTGCCCAAATGTACCGATTGGGTGAAGGGCTGAGCGCGGCTTGGCTAGAGCGGGATGAGGAAAAGTGGGAACCGGTTTTCCGGCGCAATCAAGTTTACGCAGATTGCGTAAACTTATCTGCCTATCCCGCTCTATAGTTTTGGAATCGATCACGTTTATGATTTTGGATTGATTCAATCCAAAATCATCGTGATCTAATCGTCGAGTTCCTCCGCTGCCCGCCTGCTGCGAACCGATCATGGGAACGGCTATGGCATATCTCATAGGTGTAGGGCGGCAGCTCGTCGCAGCGGCCAAATCAGCGCCTTTCCTCGATCGTGACGAGGAGCAGGCGCTGGCGCGACGCTGGAAGCTGCAGGGCGATGAAAAAGCTCTGCATCAGCTTACCCGAGCCCATATGCGGCTCGTCATCGCGATAGCAGTTCGCTTCCGCCATTATGGCCTGCCGATCGCCGATCTGATCCAGGAGGGCCATGTCGGGCTGCTCGAAGCCGCCACTCGCTTCGATCCTGCCCGTGAGGTACGCTTTTCGACTTACGCGACTTGGTGGGTGCGCGCTGCCATCCAAGATTACATTTTGCGCAATTGGTCGATCGTGCGCGGCGGGACAAGCTCGGCGCAAAAGGCGCTTTTCTTCAATCTGCGAAGGTTGCGCGCACGCTTGATGAGTGGCGGTGGGTCGGCTGTGGTGTTCGACCGTATCGCGGAAACCCTCGGCGTCTCCCGCAGCGATGTCGAATTCATGGATTCACGCCTGTCCGCCCCCGATATCTCGCTCAACGCGCCTGTGTCGGACGGTGATCCCGCCGCGCTCTCTCAGCGCCTCGACTTTCTGCGTGATGACGGCCCGCTGCCGGACGAAATCGTCGGAGGTGCCCTCGACGCCGATCGTCGGGCCGGCTGGCTCGCGGATGCGCTGCGCGGCCTCTCGAAACGTGAGCTTGATATTCTCCGCGAGCGCCGCCTCGTAGAAAATGCCACGACGCTGGAATCGCTCGGTACCCGGCTCGGCATATCGAAGGAACGGGTGCGCCAGATTGAAAATCGGGCCCTCGAAAAATTGCGGCGAGCGCTGGTCGACAAGCATCCGAATGACACGAGAGGCCACGCTGCTTGACGCCAGGCTACGGCAGGCAATGGTGCGCCTTCATAGGGCCGAAAGGGAGCCCGCTAAAGAAAAGGCCCAGCGCGTGTGCCGGGCCTCTATCCTTGCATCATGATCTGCGGGCAGATCCGCTTCCCGATCAGGCGGCCTCGTCGATATCGCCGTCCTCGCCTTCGGCCGTCACGGTATCGGCATCCTTGCCTCGGCGCGGCCCCTTCTGCAGCTGCGATTCGATGAGCTTCAGCGATTCTGTCTCGGTCAGCTTGTGCACGACGGCGATCTCGCGCGCCACACGGTCGAGCGCTGCTTCATAGAGCTGCCGTTCGGAATAGGACTGCTCCGGCTGCGCATCCGAGCGATAGAGGTCGCGGACGACTTCGGCGATCGCGACGAGATCACCGGAATTGATCTTTGCCTCATATTCCTGGGCACGCCGCGACCACATGGTCCGCTTGATCCGGGCGCGGCCGGTAAGCGTGGCGAGCGCGCGTTTGACCACATCCGGCCCAGCGAGCTTGCGCATGCCGACGCTTGCCGATTTCGGAACCGGCACTTTCAGGATCATTTTGTCCTTGATGAAGCTGATTACATAGAGTTCGAGCCTGAAGCCGGCGACCTCTTGCTCCTCGACCGTAGCGATCTGACCGACCCCATGGGCGGGATAGACGATATATTCCGATGGCTTGAAGCCTTGCTTCGGAGCCGCCGCTTTG
>DAIESR010000018.1 GCA_027346205.1 Beijerinckiaceae bacterium | reverse complement strand
GAATTTCTTCTGCAAGCTCAAACAATTCCGAGCCATCGCCACACGCTACGACAAAACCGCCAGAAATTTCCTCGCCGCAATCCATTTGGCCGCCTCCGTCATTTGGCTCAATTGAGGACACGCTCTAGATCACGGTCACGGTTCGAGGTTCAGGACGGAGCGCTCCGCCTGATCGTCGGGCCGCCGACAATCCAGAGCTTTCAGCGACACCCAAGCACAAAGGCCAAGTGCCGAGGGTGACGTATAAGATCAGCGAAAAGCAGAACATTCGCAGTAGCGAAAAATAAGGCCCCGTTCAGCACCAGGCTGCGGGGCCGTTGCTTTTTTGGCATCGTTTGGACAAGGCCTCTTGGTCTCGACGAAAATTGCCGCTATTTACGCCCGCGTCCTCGCGAAATCCCGAAGCAGCCACCATCCCAAGAGGATCGGAGATTCCGAATTCATGGAGAAATTCACGTCTTTGACGGGCGTCGCGGCGCCGCTCGAGATGACCAATGTCGACACGGACATGATCATCCCGAAGCAATATTTGAAGACGATCAAGCGCACCGGCCTCGGCAGCGGCCTCTTCGCCGAGCTGCGCTATAAGGAGGACGGCTCGGAAAATCCGGATTTCGTCCTCAACAAGCCTGCCTATCGCAAGGCGCAGATCCTCGTCGCTGATGATAATTTCGGCTGCGGCTCCTCGCGTGAGCACGCGCCCTGGGCGCTTCTCGATTTCGGCATACGTTGCGTGATCTCGACCAGTTTCGCGGATATTTTCTACAATAATTGCTTCAAGAACGGCATTCTGCCGATCAAGGTGTCGCCGGAGAATCTCGCCAAGCTGATGGACGATGCCAAGCGCGGTTCCAATGCCACGCTCTCGGTCGATCTCGAGGCCCAGGAGATCCGTGGTCCGGATGGCGGCGTCGTGAAATTCGATATCGATCCCTTCCGCAAGCACTGTCTGATGAATGGGCTGGACGATATCGGGCTGACTTTGGAAAAGGCCGACAAGATCGCGGGCTTCGAGGCAAAGGCGACGGCTCTGCGTCCGTGGTTGTGACCGACCGGAGACGATTCGTCCCGCCGCCGAAACGCGCTTAACCCTTGACGCGATGGGCAGCGTCGCTTAGGAAATCGGCTTCCGTTTCCGCCCGGCCGATGAGGCCGGGCCGCTTGTTAGTACGTGCCCCTCTCCGAAAAGTTGCAGACTTTTCGGAGAGGGGCACGCCCAGAATGATGTTTGAAAGGTAAACCCATGTCGCGCCGCTGCGAATTGACCGGTAAGGGGGTCCAGACTGGCAATCTGGTCAGCCATTCGAATCACAAGACGCGGACGCGGTTCCTGCCCAATCTTTGCAATGTCACGCTGCTGTCCGAGGTGCTGGAACGGCCGTTCCGCCTGCGCATCACCGCGGCGGCGCTGCGTTCCGTCGAGCATCGCGGCGGCCTCGACGCCTTTCTCGTGAAGGCCAAGGATTTGGAATTGTCGACTGGCGCTCTTGCGATCAAGCGGCAAATTTTGAAGAAGCAGCAGGCCAGCGCCTGATTTGATCGAGAAGCAGAGTCAACCGTTCGCGACGGGCTCTGCCTTCACTTCGGCATCAATGCAGCGGATGGCCGCGTCGCCCCGCTTTCGGCTCGAAGCCCTTCGGTATTGCGATGGGCACAGCCTTTTCCTCAAAGAGTTCCGCCAGCTTGTCGGTCATCGCGCCGCCGAGTTCTTCCGCATCGACGATGGTGACAGCGCGGCGATAATAGCGCGTTACATCGTGACCGATGCCGATGGCGATCAATTCGATCGGAGAGCGGGTCTCGATCTCCTCGATCATATGGCGCAAGTGCCGCTCGAGGTAATTGCCGGGATTGATCGATAGGGTCGAGTCATCGACCGGCGCGCCATCCGAAATCATCATGAGAATGCGCCGTTGCTCGGGCCGAGCGAGGAGCCGGCGATGCGCCCATTCGAGTGCCTCGCCGTCGATATTCTCTTTCAGCAGGCCTTCGCGCATCATCAGGCCAAGATTCTTCCGTGCCCGCCGCCAAGGCGCATCAGCCGCCTTGTAGATGATATGGCGCAGATCGTTGAGCCTGCCGGGTGTCGGGGGCTTACCGGCCGTCAGCCAAGCTTCGCGCGCCTGACCGCCCTTCCATGCCCGTGTTGTGAACCCTAAGATCTCGACTTTGACGCCGCAGCGCTCCAGCGTGCGGGCGAGAATATCGGCGCAGGTGGCAGCGACCGTGATCGGCCGGCCGCGCATAGAGCCCGAATTATCAAGCAGCAAGGTCACGACCGTGTCGCGGAAATCCGTGTCCTTCTCGCGCTTGAAGGAGAGAGGCTGCTGCGGATCGACGATGACGCGCGAGAGCCGCGCGGGATCGAGGATTCCCTCTTCGAGGTGGAATTCCCACGACCGGCTCTGCTGCGCCATCAGCCGGCGCTGCAACCGATTGGCGAGGCGGGCGACGATCGAAGACAGATTGTGCAATTGCTTGTCGAGATAGGCGCGCAGCCTGTCGAGTTCCTCCGGCTCGCAGAGATCTTCGGCGGCGATGATTTCGTCATAGCGCCGCGTATAGGCTTTGTAATCGGTTGCGCGCTGCTCGGGGCGGCCGGCGGCGGCGGGACGCCGCGCGTCGGAAGGCTGCTCGCCCTCGGGCGAATCGCCGTCTTCTTCTTCGTCGAATTCGCCGGCCGGGGCCTCGCCCGACTCCATCGAATCCTCTTCGCTCATTTCGGCTGAGGATTCGGCTCTTTCGGTTTGCGTGGCCTCGCCACCCTCTTCGGAATCGCTTTCCGTCGACTCCCCGTCTTCGCCGACAGCCGAATCGTCGTCGCCTTCCTCCTGTTCCTCAGAGGATTGATCCGGGCTCATATCCTCGGCCATGTCGAGCGCGGCGAGGACCTTGTGGACCGAGAGGCCGAAATTACGCTGATCGTCGACATCCTCGACAAGTCTGTCGAGATCGGAACCGGCTTTTTCCTCGATCCATGGCCGCCACACGTCGGCGAGCTTTTGCGCATGTTTCGGCGGCTTCAGCCCGGTCAGGCGTTCACGCACGATAAACGCCAATGCGTCTTCGAGTGGCGCCTCGGAACGCTCTTTGACCTCGCTCAAATGAGCACGTTGGCAGCGATCGTCGAGCATGGCATCGATATTTTGGCCGACACCGTGCATTCTTTGCGTGCCAATCGCCTCGACCCGCGCCTGTTCCACCGCGTCGAAGATCGCGCGTGCCGTCTGCGCCTGCGGCATCATCCGCCGGTGCAGATCGACATTATGGCAAGCCAGCCGCAAGGCCATGGAATCGGCATGGCCACGCAACACCGCCGCTTCCCGTGGGTCGAGCTTGCGCGGGGGCTCCGGCAAACGCACCTTCACCCCACCGCCCCCGCCGCCGCGGTTGAGATTGGGTTTGTCCGCGGCATAGGCGACCTCGAGCTCAGGCACATGCGCAAGTGCGCGCAGGCAGCCCGCGACAGCCCGCTTGAAAGGCTCTTGCGGCGCTTCGGTTTTCGATGGCGGCTTTTGATTTGAACCGGTCACGGTCATTCCAATCGAGCCGCGCAGACGCGCGGCAAAGGTCTCAGCTCAACACCACATTGACAGCGCTTTCCGGTAGATCCTGCCCAAAGCAGCGCTGATAGAATTCGGCGACGAGATTGCGTTCCAATTCGTCGCATTTGTTGAGGAAGGTAAGGCGGAAGGCAAAGCCTATGTCGCTGAAGATTTCGGTATTCTCCGCCCAGGTGATCACCGTGCGCGGGCTCATCACTGTCGAGAGATCGCCGGCGATGAAGGCGCTGCGGGTGAGATCGGCGACACGGACCATTTTATTGATCGTGTCGCGACCTTCCTTCGTGACCTGATAGGACTTCACCTTGGCGAGAACAATGCCGACTTCCTTGTCATGCGGCAGATAGTTCAAGATCCCGACGATCGACCAGCGGTCCATCTGGCCCTGATTGATCTGCTGCGTGCCATGATAGAGGCCGGACGTGTCGCCGAGGCCGATGGTGTTCGCCGTCGCAAACAGCCGGAAGGCGGGATGCGGTTTGATCACACGGCTCTGATCGAGCAGGGTGAGCCGGCCCGACACTTCCAGGACGCGCTGGATCACGAACATCACGTCCGGGCGACCGGCATCATATTCGTCGAAGCAGAGCGCGATATTGCTTTGCAGGGCCCAGGGCAGAATTCCGTCGCGGAATTCCGTCACTTGCTTGCCGTCGCGAAGCACGATCGCGTCTTTGCCGACGAGATCGACGCGCGACACATGGCTGTCGAGATTGATCCGGATACACGGCCAGTTGAGGCGGGCAGCGACCTGTTCAATATGCGTCGATTTACCGGTGCCATGGTAGCCGGTGATCATGACCCGTCGGTTCTTGGCAAAGCCGGCGAGAACGGCGAGCGTCGTGTCGCGGTCGAAAATATAGTCGGGGTCGATATCAGGGACATGCGGGTCCAGCATCGAGAAGGCCGGAGCATCCATGTCGGAGTCGATCCCGAACACTTGTCGGACCGAAATCTTCATATCGGGAAGAGCTTTGTTGGTCTGGCCCTCCCCGGCCAAAGGGGCATTTGACATTCGTCCTCCGTTCCGGCTGGCGCCGGCTCGCGCACAGTGCTCAGGCGGAGAGATCGGCGGGGCGCCCTATTCAGGCGAGCTTGACTGATTTCAGGTAATTATAGGCGCGGATGATTTCTCGCAATTTGTCTTCCAGCGACCGGTCGCCGCCATTTGCATCCGGATGCAAGCGCTTGACCATGTTCTTATAGCGGCTGCGGATCGTGTCGGCATCGGCTGTTTCGTCAAGCCCTAATTGGTCCAGCGCCTTCTTGGCGGCAATGCCCTGACGCGGTTTAGCCGGCTCAGCAGCCGGTTTGGAAGCGCCGGCACGTTGGCCAAACATTCCGAGTGGATCGGTAAAGCGCGACGGATCGTCGCTTGGACCATGCCAAGCGGGGGCACCTTCCATCTGTCCCATGGCCCAGGTTGGCCGATGGCCGACCGCGGCATCGCGCTGGTAACGGGCTACGGCCTCCGGCGTCATACCGTTAAAATAGTTATAGGAGGCGTTATATTCACGTACATGGTCGAGGCAGAAGCAAAAATATTGGCCTTCTCTCAGCCGGCCCATGGGCGCGCGAAATTCGCCCGCCGTCGTGCAGCCTGGATGGTCACAGCGCGCCGCATTGTTGCGCACTTCTTGCTTGGATCTTGATTTGACCCTGATGCGATCGAAGAGTGGTGAGTTCAGATTCATGACGCAGCATTATGAATGTCTTTGCGGTCGCCGCAAGCCGCGCGAGCTGGTAAAATTGCAAAAGGGTTTCAAACGTCGTTGCAAACCATGAAGACGCAGAGGAGGCAGAGATGAGCGCGCAAGGTCAGCCCACTATGACGAATCGCATCACCGAGAAATTGCAAGAGGCGCTGGCGCCGATTTCGCTTGAAGTGATCGATGAATCGCACAAGCATGCGGGCCATGCGCATGCTGTCATGCGCCCCGGCACGGCCAGTGGTGCCGGTGAGACACATTTCCACATCAAGGTGGTGTCGAATGCCTTCGCTGGCAAGAGCCGTGTCGATCGCCATCGCACGATCAATACGCTGCTCAGCGCGGAACTCGCCGATTCGGTGCATGCGCTCGCTATCGATGCGAAAGCGCCGGGCGAGTAAGGCCTCGCGGCAAACGCTGCGCTGTTCATTCGCAGCGTTTGTCGGCGATGCATGATTTCTTTTTAGGCTCGGCGTATAAATCATACAAATGCATCGAAGGCGTGCGCTATGCGAACATGCGCGCGCAGGGTCTCGCCGCGGCCTACTAATAGGGGATCGCGCGCCTCTGTTTTTTGCACCTTTATCCCAGCTGGGCCGTATATCCGCCGCCTTGACGGCGCATGCGAACTGAGCCGGCTTCGACCGCGCGCCACCCATCGGGACGGGTGGCCGAATTTCTCGATCCGGCGTCGCGGCCACTCGCGGGCCTTGAAAAGTCGCGAATCCGTCCCGAAGGACGAAAAATTGCGCCGGTTTCGATCTGACATTGCCGCTACTGGAAATGGCAGCGCTTTGCAGATCAGCGAAGGAGGGCTAGGCTTGGGCGCAGTCGGAACGACAATCACCGCTCAGTTCTCCCGACCGATCGAGGCGAGAATCATGCGCCGCTTCAAATTCGGCAGCTCAATTGCGCAGTTGGCGGACATCGGTGCCGGAATTGTCAGGCTTTCGCGCGATGCGCGGCGACGCGCCGGCTTTCTGCTCATCGCTGTGGCTATGGCTTGTCTCGGTGTCGTGTCCTCTGCCACGGCGAATCCGGCCATTGTGATCGATGTGGCCACCGGCAAGGTTCTCTATGCCGATGAGGCGACGAAGCCCTGGTATCCAGCCTCGCTGACCAAATTGATGACATTTTATGTCGCGCTGAGCGCCGTACGCGATCACAAGATCAGCTTCGATACGCCGATCGTCATC
>DAIESR010000419.1 GCA_027346205.1 Beijerinckiaceae bacterium | reverse complement strand
AGATCTCACATGAGATCGATGCCATGCAGGTGAGCACGGCCCGCGCTCGAGCGTAAGATCACCTGCTCGAGATCACTTGAGCCCGAGATTGATGGTCATCTAAACTGAATATCTGGCGGCTCCGGATTGGCCCGCCCCTTTGCATGCTCCGATGTCATCGGATCACCGGCGCCGTCGCGGCCCGCCCTATTCCGGCCGGACTTTCATGGTGGTTTCGCGGGCGAAGCAGCCGGATCTTTCATGTTGGAATTCATCGATCAGCCGCGCGCCGTGGGACAGAAACGCCGCCGGGCATGGCAAGAGAGATGGGTGCCGCGTTTCGCGGCTGCCCTGGGCGCGGTCGCTGCCGCGCTCGCAGTGAGCATTGGCACCGCCGCGGCGGACAAGATCAAATATCCGATCGCGGTGTTCTCGGGCCTGGACAAGATCACCGGCCGGATCATTACTTTTGAAATCGCGACCAATGAAACGGTCCAATTCGGCTCGCTGCAGATTACCGAGCGCGTCTGCTATTCGCGACCGCCGACCGAGGCACCACGGACGGATACATTCATTTCGGTCGATAATATCGATGCCAATCACGACTATAAGCGGATCTTCACGGGCTGGATGTTTGCCGGGAGCCCCAGCCTTCATGCGCTCGATCACCCGGTCTATGACATCTGGCTTTTGCACTGCAAAGGAGCGGGTGAGCTGATCCCGTCGCCACCGGAAACGGCGGCGGTGGAGGTGCCAGAGGCACCATTGCCCGGCAGCAGACAAATTCCGGAAGAGGCGCCGCAGGCGCAGCCCAAGCATCCGTCGCATCAGGAGGTTCAGCGCGCTCTGCCGCCAGCGGGGCGGGGACCGATCGAGGTAGGACCGCCGCCTGGATTCATTCCGCCGGCCGAGCGTCGCATGCCCGCGCGCCGCTTTTACCCGACGACACCGCCGCCGAACGGCAATGACGGCTTCTGACGTCGAAGCCGGGCCGTCGATGGTCGGCGCGTCTTGCGCAGCTAGAACATGTTTTAATGGGGTAGGGCGTCGAGCGCCTCGGTGCCCAATACTTTCTCGCCCTTTGGCCAGACCCAGAAATCGGCTTTATGCGCGACCGCATCGGCGAGCATGGTGCGATAGGCCTCCTTCGAGACTTCGATGGCACCGAGGGTTTCGAGATGCGGCGTTACGAATTGTGTGTCGAGCAATCGGAAGCCTCCCTTATAGAGGCGTGCCGCAAGATGGATCAGGGCGACTTTCGAAGCATCCGTGCGGCGATGGAACATGCTCTCGCCGAAAAATGCCGCGCCAAGGGAGACTCCATATAGGCCGCCGACCAGTTCGCCATCCTGCCAGCTTTCGATCGTATGCACATGGCCAAGTTCATAAAGCTGGCCATAGAGGGTTCTGATCCGCTCGTTGATCCAGGTTTTTTCGCGCCCGACAGCCGCTGAGGCGCAGCCATCGATCACCGCCCCGAAATCATGATCGACCCGGATCTCGAAACGATTGGATCGAATCGTTCTTGCGAGCTTCTTCGTGACGATCATGCGATCGAGCGGAAAAATCCCGCGCGCCTCTGGGTCGACCCAGAATAGACTTTGATCGTCGGCGCTCTCCGCCATGGGAAACAGGCCGATCGAATAGGCCCGCAGAAGAATATCCGGTGTAATTTCGAATTGCGTGCGGGCGCGAGCCATGGCTTTACAATGCGCGTGCCGCCGGGGCGTCGTCAAGACGCCGACCGTCGCCAACATGGAAATGTCGATAAGAGTGCGTCTCGTTTGCTGTCTATCCAGGCAAGAAAGCGTCTCCAGCAGTGGCTTGCAAGTCTGCAACAATCGGCGGCTAAGCGAGATCCGGACGCTGCCGTGGCTGTTCATTTTGCCTGAGATCCTTTAGCTGTTCAAAGACTTCGCCACCGAGCGGGGCAAGCCGGGCGGCCTGAGCGAGGAGTGGCCCAGTGAGTGCGTCGTGACGCGAAGATCAGTCGCACATCATGCATTCGAGGGGGTGGCGCGGCGCAGCAAAGCCGGTGTCGCGTCTCTTGTCGTCAGGACTTTGGTTGCCGCCACGTCTTGGCGCGTCGGATGGGCGGCTTTCATGTCCCTTGGCGTCTCGGCCTGCACGCTCGGTCCCAATTTTGTCGTTCCCACGGCGCCGCACGCGACCGGATATATGAAAGAGCCGCTTGGCCGCGCGACAGCGGGGCTCTCGATTGACGGCCAGCGTATCGTGCAAAATCTCGATATTCCCGGCCAATGGTGGGCAATGTTTCACTCGCGCCCGCTCGATGCGCTGATCGCGGAGGCATTGCAGCATAATCCGGATCTGCAGGCCGCTCAGGCAGCCTTGCGCCGCGCGCGCGAAAACGCCGAAGCGCAGAAGGGTGGCTTCTATCCGCAGCTCAGCGGCGGTTTCACCGGAACCGGTGGCAATGCTGGCAGCGACGCCTCCTCGCCGCTCGCCTCGAATGCGGCATCCTACAGCCTGCTGACGCCGCAGGTGAGCGTTGCCTATGTGCCCGATGTTTTCGGTTTGCGCCGCCGCGAGGTGGAATCGCTTGAAGCCAGTGCCGAGATGCAGCGCTTCCAGCTTGAGGCGGCCTATCTGAGCCTGACCTCCAATGTCGTCGCGGCCGCGATCGAAGAGGCGTCGCTGCGCAGCCAGATCGCCGCCACGAAGAAGATCATCGGCATCGCCGGCGAGAATCTGAAAATTCTGCGTCGTCAGCGCGATCTTGGACAAATCTCGGACGCGGATGTTTTGTTGCAGGAGGCCGCGCTCGCGCAGGTCGAACAGGGCCTGCCGCAGCTCGAGAAGCGCTTGGCCCAGCAACGCGATCTCTTGACCGCACTCGCCGGCCGTTTGCCGAACCAGGAAATCGGCGAAACATTCTCGCTCGCCTCATTGCGGCTGCCGCGCAATTTACCGCTCAGCCTGCCATCGAAGCTTGTCGCGCAGCGGCCGGATGTCCAAGCGGCGGAAGCCAATCTTCATGCGGCCAGCGCCGCGATCGGTG
>DAIESR010000208.1 GCA_027346205.1 Beijerinckiaceae bacterium | reverse complement strand
CGCGCGCGCCTATCATGCCGGCGAGGTTCCAGCGACCGTGTCGCGGCAGGGCTTCTATGTCGCGCCGCATATTTTCGAAATCGCGCGTGTAGCCGAACTCGAACACGAAATCTTCGGGCCTGTCCTGCATGTGCTGCGCTATAGAGCGCAGGATCTCGACACGCTTCTCGATGATATCCAAGCGATGGGCTATGGGCTGACTTTGGGAATCCATTCGCGCATCGATGCGACGATCGCCAAGATCGCGAGCCGGCATCTCGCCGGCAATTGCTATGTCAATCGTTCGATAATCGGCGCCGTCGTCGGCACCCAGCCTTTCGGCGGCTTCGGCCTGTCCGGCACCGGCCCCAAGGCCGGCGGCCCGCACTATCTGTCGCGCTTCATTCGCGAGCAAACCCTGACCATCAACACCGCCGCAGCCGGCGGCAATGCGAGCCTGATGATCGCGGAGGAATGAAGCCGGCGCACAATCGTTGAAACGAAAAAGACGCTTTCACGGTTGGTTCCGTGAAAGCGCCGTCTAGTTTGCAGGAGGAACACGGCACTTGATATCAATCTGCCGGAACTTGGCTAGAGCATCAGACCCGCAGGTGGGAACCGGCTGCGGGACAAATCTGATGCGAGAACAAAAGACAAGAGCGGCAGCACAGATTCCATTTGAATGTTTGCCGCTTTAAGTGATCCGGGCAGATTCAAGCGTCAAGCATCCATCGCATTGAGGAGCTTGCCGCGGTTCAGTTCCACATGGCGGGCATTGGCGAGGCGGAGCATGCCGGTGCTGCGCATCTGCGAGATGGCACGAGAAACCGTTTCCAAAGTCAGGCCGAGATAATCGGCCACATCGCGGCGCGACATCGGCAGGTCGATCATGCCCTTGGCACCACAACGATCATCCATTTCGACGAGGAAGCTCGCGACGCGCTCCAGCGCTGTCTTACGACCGAGGAGCAGCATGCGCTGTTCGGCGCAACGGAGGTTTTCGGCCGCGGCGGTCCAAAGCTTATACGCAACCTGCACATCCTGGGCAGCCAGCACCTCGAGCGAGCGGCGCTTCAAGAGAACGACCTTGGTCTCGACAACGGCTTCGGCGGTGAGCTGATGAGTGTCCGAGGCTTCGAGGCCAAAGAGATCACCGGGAAGATGGAAGGCGCCGATTTGCCTGCGACCGTCGGCGAGCAGCTTATAGGAGCGCACGGCGCCGGACACGACCTTGTAAACGAATTCGGCAGGCTCGGCCTCGCCATAGATTTCTTCCTCGGCCCGATAGGTGAACTGCGCGCCCGCGGTCTGCGAATATCCCGCCAAAAGCTCCGTATCGACGCTGATCTGAGGAACCAACCGGCTGTCGGCGCGGGCTGTGCGGAAGTTTTGCTGCTGGGTGGAAAGCATCGGAACCATCTCCTCATTTGGTGATGATGGTTTAGCGAACCTTGGAGCGGCTGAAAATTTCGGTCGGTCCCTTACGTAGGTCTACGGAGCTTCGAGCGACCAATTGCCGAGCTTACGGAGCTGACATGCCGGCATTCGCTGAACGCTAGAGCGACGAACATTCAAATGGAATCTGTGCTGCCGCTCTTGTCTTTTGTTGTCGCATCAGATTTGTCCCGCAGCCGGTTCCCACCTGCGGGTCTGATGCTCTCGAGGGCCGCAAAAATGCGGGGAAACCGGAGGAAAAGTCAGGCTGCCGCGTCGTCGCCGCGGAGAACAGGTGTCTTGGCCAAAACTTCGACCTCG
>DAIESR010000346.1 GCA_027346205.1 Beijerinckiaceae bacterium | reverse complement strand
TGCGGTCACCTCTTCGAGGAGCATCGCGAGGCTGCGCGGGTCCTGCGGGAAACCGGCCTCGATCCAACGCTGTTGCAAGTCTTTCAGCGCGGCGCCGATAGCCCGGCCATTGGGTACGCCGCGCGCCAGGAGATCGGCACCCGAAAAAGGCAGGCGCGGCTCTTCGGCTGCGCGCAAGAAAAGAATCGCATCGCGCCAGCGCGGGGCACATTCCGCGTCCATCTCGGCTTGAGCGAGGCGAAGCGCATCGCAGGCCGCTTGCCGACCATGCCGGAAAAGAAGCCGCAGCAGGCTTTGCGCGGGGGGCGGAGCGTCGAGGCCGTGTAGCGCCATGAAAGCCTCGGCTGCGCGCTCCAGCCGCTGATGCTCCTGATTCGACAGGCGCAGATGGTCGCGCAGCCTTTGCGCATCTTCCGGCAGGTTGACGCAGAGCGCGGCGAGGCGCAGCAGCGGGTCCGGCGGGTCATCGCCGGCATGCCGCAACAGATTTTCGAGCCGCGCCGGATGGGGTGCGCAGGCGAGTAGAGGCCCGAGGAGGCCCGTCTCGCAGAAGATGCGCGTCACTTCGCCGGCACGTCGCGCCGCCAGCAATTTCAGAACTTCATTCCTGATCCGCTCACGCGACAGGCGGGACAGGCCGGCGCGCTCGGCCATGGCGGCATGCAGGCCGGCTGCGTCCAGCGGCCCCTCCGCATAATCGGCGGCGAAGCGGAAAAAGCGCAGAATGCGCAGATAGTCCTCGCGAATGCGCGTCACCGGATCGCCGATGAAGCGCAGCCTATGAGCTTCGAGATCGGCGATGCCCCCGACATAGTCATAGAGCTTGCCGTCGCGAGTCATCGACAGCGCGTTCATGGTGAAGTCACGCCGCTGCGCGTCGCCGGCGAAATCGCGGCTGAAACGGACTTTGGAATGCCGTCCGTCCGTCTCTATGTCTTCGCGCAGGCTCGTCACCTCGAAAGGCGTTCCGTTGACCACGAGCGTCACCGTGCCATGCGCAAGCCCGGTGCCGATGGCGCGCAGTCGTGCCGCCTCGGCCCGCGCCATGACCGTTTCGGGCGTGGCCGTCGTCGCTATGTCGCATTCGAGGACAGGGCGGCCGAGGAGGGCATTGCGCAATGCGCCGCCGACCACGCGCGCCTCCTCGCCATCGCAATCGAGAAGCGAAAGGACGCGGACGAGGGCCTGATCCCGCAGCAGGGCTTTCGCCGCCGCAGGGGCAGCAATTTCGTTCATTCCATCCGCCCCGGCACAAGCCGGCCGTTTTCAATATGGGCGGGCACATAGGCGCCTTTGTGCCGCTCGACGAGAAGGCCATAAGTGAGCATGAAGGCGATCGCAGCCGCGAGGCCGGCAAGAGTTAGAATCGATATAGTTCCTTGCGTCCAGTGCCGGCTCGAAAAAGGCGCCGTGCGCCGCAATATGAGAAGAACTGCATAGCCGATGAAGGGCGTAAGGAAAAGCAAGGCCGGCTGCCAAATGACGCGCCACATGCGGACAAGGCCCCCTGAGCGCCATGGGAAAGGAATAGCCTCTCATGCTTGGAGATCATGCCGGCGGCGAAGCATGATCTCCAAGCATGAGTCTAGTCGGGCCGATGAGACTTGCAAAGCTGCATACGGTCACGATATTGGGCCGGCGCAAACAACTAAGGATATTGGCAGCCTGGGAGACGCCGCAAAATCTCTGTGATTTGTATCGTAATCAGGTGTCGGGGCATATATTTTGCTGCCAAAAAGGCATGTGGCGAAGCGAATGCGCCCGGCGACGGATGGCGTGGAGAGGTTCCTTTTAGCGCTTCCCCCAGACCGCAGGCAATGTGGGCACATCCGCAAGCGCGGCGGCGCGAGAATCCTCGACAGGCCGGAGACTCGTGAAAAGTTTCTTGTGGTTGCCGCGTAGCCAGCATCTCTGCGTTCGGACTGGTGGCTTCCTTAGCGGTGGGTATTCCCTGCCCATATGAAAGAAGGCGGCGCTGTGGCCGCTGCGAGGAGTGGCCTCCGTGCCTGTGCTGGACAAAGGTGCTCTCAATCTCGAGATCGGCTGGCGCGATCCTTTCGACGTGGCCAAGCGCCTCGCCGATCTCGCGGGCTTCGCCTTTCTCGACAGCGCGCTTTTCCATCAAAAGCTCGGCCGCTATTCTTTTATCGGCTTCGAGCCTTTCGGCACATTCACGGTGACCGATGGGCGCCCGGCCTGGAATGGAAAAGATTTGGCGGTACCGCCGCTCGAGGCGCTGCGGGCGCTGCTGCACCGCTTCGCTCTGCCGAGCGATCCGGCCCTGCCACCGTTCCAAACAGGTGTCATCGGCGCCATTCCCTATGAATTTGGCTGGCAGCTCGACGGTCTGCGCTCGCCGGAGCATGTCGCGCGCGGCGAGGAGCCGGTGCGTCTCGGCTTTTACGATCTCATCCTCGCCTTCGATCAACTCGAACGCCGCACCTTTGTGCTGTCTTCTGGATTTCCAGAGGAGGACGCGAAAAAGCGCTGCCGCCGCGCAGCTGAGCGAATCGAGCACGCATTGCATCTTATCGATCGGCCGGCATTGCCGCTTGGGTCGGCTGTATTGCAGGACGCGGCTTGGCGTTCGAACTTCACAAAGAGCGCCTATCAAGCCGCGATCGAAAAAGTCCGCGCCCATATTTTCGCAGGCGACATCTACCAGGAGAATATCGCGCAACGATTCGAGATCGATTTGCCTGAGGATTTTTCCAGCTTTGCGTTTTACGAGCGTTTGCGGGCAACCAATCCCGCGCCTTTCGGCGCCTATCTCTCCTTCGGCGAGACGGCGATTGCTTCCTCGTCGCCGGAGCTTTTGCTGCGCAAACGCGGCGCCTTCGTCGAGGCGCGGCCGATCAAGGGAACGATGAAGCGCGCCATCGATCCGATCGAGGATGTCTATCGTGGGGTGGCGCTGCGCGCTTCCGAAAAGGATCGGGCCGAAAACATCATGATCGTCGATCTTCTGCGCAATGATCTGTCGCGCGTCTGCCGGCCGCATTCGGTTGAGGTTCCAGTTCTGTGCGGGCTTGAGTCCTATGCCAATGTCCATCATCTCGTATCGGTCGTGACCGGCGAGATCGGCGAGGGTCGTGACGAGATCGATCTTGTTGCGTCGGCCTTTCCCGGCGGCTCGATCACCGGGGCGCCGAAGCGGCGATCGATGGAAATCATCGATGCAGTCGAGAACATGCCGCGTGGCTATTATTGTGGCTCGATTGTCTACATAGGCTTTGATGGCACGACCGATATGAATATCGCGATCCGCACCGCTGTGCTGAAACCGGGCAAGGCGACGTTTCACGCTGGCGGCGGCATCACCTATCTCTCCGATCCCGCCGCCGAATATGCCGAGACCTATGACAAGGCGCAGCGCATTTTCGATGCTTTCGCCGCGACCAAGGAACGAAACGATCTGGAAAAAACGTCGTCATGAAGGATTTGATTCTCGTCATCGATAATTACGATTCCTTCGTCTTCAATGTCGCTCGCTATTTCGAGGAGCTGGGGCAGGAGGTGCTCGTGCTCCGCAATGATGCGATTGACATTCCGGGCGTTCGGCAGCTCGCGCCCGCAGCTGTGGTGATTTCGCCTGGTCCCGGCACGCCGTGCGATGCAGGCATTTCGCAGGCGATCGTGCATGAGTTCAATGGCGAGATCC
>DAIESR010000334.1 GCA_027346205.1 Beijerinckiaceae bacterium | reverse complement strand
ACAGAACACCCCTGAAGGATAGAGGGATATAAGCGCGGAGCGCTTCTCTCGGCGGGTGCTACGGTGTTGGAGCTGTTAGATCACGATGATTTTGGATTGAATCAATCCAAAACCATAAACGTGATCGATTCCAAATGTATAGAGCGGGATGCGGGCGGAAAACCGGTTCCCACTTTTCCTCATCCCGCTCTAGCGCGCCAATAATTTCAGCAACTTAACATTTTTCAATAAAGCTCAGTTCATCAGAGCGCTTGTCGGTCAACCGGTGCTGAGGCGTCCACATGCCGGATCATCTCCAAACTCTTCGGCACTCTCCGAACACGCAACCAAAACATGCGCAATGGACTTTTGAGACGGGTATTAAGCGATCGAAGAATATCATTAGATACCATTTTATTCATTCTTTTTACGTAAGCATGACAATTCATAGAAACCAACACGGCGTTGCCGAGGTCTATGGCACTGCACCGGGGGACGTAATGCGCCGCTCAAAGAGCGTCAGCAGCTGCCGGTTTGCGCGGTTCCAATGGGCACAGAGGCGCGTGACTCTGGCCCGGGCCATCATGCCCGAAGCTCTTGGAGGGGAGATATGGTGTCGGCGAAATTACCGATCGCGAAGAAAATCGCTGTTGCTTTTGCTGGTGTGCTGCTTGTTGTCGCCGCGGCTTGTGCCATCGTCTTCATGGCGATCCGAAATGCGGATGAGGCGTCGGAGGCCAGTGCGAAAGCGAATCTCCTCATCACGGATTTTGAACGCATCGTTGCTGAGCAGTTTGAGCAGTCGCTTGCCGTTCGAGGCTATCTCATTTCCAAGGGCGTGGGACGCTACCACGAAGTGTATTTGGCGGCTGTGAAGCACTTTGATACGCATGTCGCGGAAGCGCGTCAGCATGCCGAGGGTCATCCTGACCTTCTCTCTCTGCTTGACAAGGTCGTCGCTGCAAACGGCGTTTTGAAGCATGAGATCGATGACCCAATTATCAGCTTCGCGCATGATCCGCAGAAGCTTCAGCAAGGTTTCGACCTCTCCGGCTCGGAGCAGTCCAGGACTGTGATGAAGGCCTTTCGTGCCGCGGCAAAAGAGGCTCACGCCAAGATCGCGGCCTGGGGTGCTGCCGCCAATGAAACGCAAGCGCAATCGGGATGGATCGTGCGTCTGTCATTATTGGTGGGCGGCGTGATGGCGGTGACGATGGCGGTTTTTGCGGGCTACCAGCTTTCGCGGCGGATTGCGTTTCCGATTCGGATTCTGAACGGCTGCATGCAGTCTCTGGCGCAGGGCAATACGCAGGTTGAAATTCCTTTGATGGGCAAGGGGGATGAGATCGGCGATATGGTGGAGACGGTCCAGACCTTCAAGGCCAATGCGATCGAGAAGATGCGGCTCGAAGCGCAGGCGGCCGAGCAGCGTCGTCTGGCGGAGGAGGAGCAGCGTCGCAAGGAGATCGAGACGCAGAGATATGTCGAGGCGCATAATCGCTTCGTCACCTCGATCACCGAGGCTCTGGAACATTTGTCGGAAGGCGATCTGACCTGCCGGCTGACCCAGGCCTTCAGCGAGGAATATGAAAAGATCCGCGCCGACTTCAATGTCTCGGCCGAGAAGCTGCAGCAGGTGATGGTGAGCGTTTCCGCCAATACGCAGGCGATCCGCTCCGGCACCAAGGAGATCTCGGTGGCGGCCGACGATCTGTCGCGGCGTACCGAGCAGCAGGCGGCGAGTCTCGAAGAGACGGCGGCGGCACTGGGCGAGATCACCACGACGGTGCGCAAGACGGCGCAGGGCGCGACCCATGCCCGGCAGGTCGTCTCGACGGCGAAATCGGATGCCGAGAAGGGCAGCGGCGTCGTGCGTCAGGCGATCACGGCGATGAGCGGGATCGAGAAATCCTCGCAGCAGATCAGCCAGATCATCGGCGTCATCGACGAGATCGCCTTCCAGACCAATCTTCTGGCCTTGAACGCGGGGGTCGAAGCGGCGCGCGCGGGCGATGCCGGCCGGGGCTTCGCGGTGGTCGCCTCCGAGGTGCGGGCGCTGGCGCAGCGCTCGGCCGAGGCGGCGAAGGAGATCAAGGGGCTGATCTCGGCCTCGACCGCGCAGGTTGAGCAGGGCGTCGATCTCGTGGCCGAGACCGGCAAGGCCTTGGAGCGGATCTTCACGCAGGTGGCCGAGATCGACACGATCGTGTCGGAGATCGCGACCTCGGCGCAGGATCAGGCCAATGGTCTGCAGGAGGTGAATACGGCGGTCAATCAGATGGATCAGGTGACGCAGCAGAACGCGGCCATGGTCGAGGAATCGACGGCTGCGAGCCATACGCTGTCGCAGGAGACGGAAGAGCTGACCAGGCTCATCGCCCGCTTCCAGGTCGGCGACGAGCATGCGGCCTCTGTCGTCCCGATGCAGCGGGCTTCGGCCAAATCCGCCGCCCGCCCAGCCTTGAAGACCGTTGCGCCACGCGGCGGCGCCGCACCCAAACCGCAACCAGCACACCAACAAGACGAATGGGAGGAATTCTGACCTGCGTCGCAGCAGTGGGGTGACCGCGATGAACGAGTTCAAGACGGACGCGATGACCGGACGCGAATTAATGGCCTTCCGGATCGGCACGCAGGAGTTCTGCGTCGATATCATGGCGGTGCGGGAGATCCGGGGCTTTGCTCCGGCGACCCCTCTGCCGCAATCGCCTAGCTTTGTGCGCGGCGTGATCAATCTGCGCGGCGCGGTGCTGCCGATCGTCGATCTTTCGGCGCGCCTCGGCCTCGGCCCGGCGGAGCCGACGGCACGCCATGTCATCATGGTCGTCCAGATCGACAGCCCGCTCGGCAATCAGATCGTCGGCCTGCTCGTCGATGCAGTCTCCGATATTCTGACTGTGCCCGGCGATGCGGTGCAGCCAACGCCCGATGTCGCTTCCGAAATGGCGAAGATGTTCGTGCGCGGCGTGCTCGCAATCGAGGGTCGCATGATCAGCCTCATTGCTCTCGACAATGTCCTGCCGGCCGTTGAATGCGAGGCGGCATGAAGAGGCCGGCTTGCTTTCCCGTCTTTTCGGGCATGCTGGGCGAGAGGCGCTCGCTTTGCTCTGCGGCAATATGACTGTGGCTCGTCGTATTTTCGCCGAAGAGACCACGACAATGCGTTCATGCTATACGCCTCGTCATATCTTTTGGAATTGTCTCTGGAGCGGGATGAGGAAAAGTGGAAACCGGTTTTCCGGCGCAATCAAGTTCACGCAGATTGCGTAAACTTATCTGCCTATCCCGCTCTAAGTCATCGTGATCTAGCGCCTTTCGCGAACCGGCACGCGCCGCCGATGAAAGGGGATGAAGCCCGGCTTTGCCTTGCGGTAAGGAGGGATCACCTGTGAGTTATGAGTCCTAGCCAAGTGATTCTAGGCCAAGCGATTCTAGGCTAGACGATTCGATGCCAGGCGATTCGATGCCAGGTGATATGATGGATTCTGCTGCGCCGACGCTGACGTCCGACCGCAGTCGGTTCAATGTACCGACCCGGCTGCGCGCGTTCGTGCGGCGAAGCGAATTTGCGCTGATCGGCGTTGCGGTGCTCATCGGCGGACTTGCGGGCGCCTTTGTCGCGCTGATCCGTTGGACGGTGGATTTGCTCCATCATCTGCTGTTCGGCACGTCGCTTTATTCCGGTAGTCTGAGCGGCCTCGCTAAATTGGACTCGCCGCTTCTGGCTCTCGTGCCGGCTTTGGGTGGCTTGTTTCTCGGCGTTACTGGTCTCGCGATCCGAAAATGGCGGCCGCGGCGCCCGATCGATCCGATCGAGGCGAATGCGCTCCAAGGTGGTCGCATGTCGCTCATCGACAGCATCCTGATCACCGCGCAGACCGTAGTTTCGTCGGGGGTTGGCGGTTCGGTCGGTCTCGAAGCGGGCTTCACCCAAATCGGTTCCGGATTTGCCTCCGTGATCGGGGCGGCCCTCAAATTGCGGCGCAGTGATATGCGCACGCTCGTCGGCTGCGGCGCCGCTGGCGCTATCGGCGCGGCCTTCGGCGCTCCTTTGACGGGTGCCTTCTATGCGTTCGAGCTGATCGTCGGTACCTATACACCTTTCGGCTTGGCGCCGATCGTCACCGCGTCGATCAGCGGTGTGCTGGTCGTCAGGGCGCTCGGCATCAAAGAGACCTTCATCAGTCATCTCGCACCGATCGCGGGCATCACGCAATCCGATCTCGCCGCGCTTTTCATGCTGGCATTGTTTTGCTCTTCGGTCGGCATCGGCATCATGCGGGCTGTGACATTTGTCGAATTCTTGTTCAAGCGCAGCCGCCTGCCAGTGTTTCTGCAGCCGGCCATTGGCGGCCTCGTTCTCGGAGGTCTTGCACTCCTCACGCCCAAGGTCCTTTCTTCGGGACATGGGGCATTGTTCGCGCTCTTCGATTCGGCGGATGGCGGTCTCCTCGGCCTGAGCATTATCGTCCTCTTGAAATCGATCGCTTCGGCCGTCTCAATCGGCTCAGGATTCCGCGGCGGCCTTTTCTTCGCCTCGCTTTTTCTCGGAGCAATGATCGGCAAGGCTTTCGCCATGATGCTGCCGCTGCTGGCACCGGCCATTGTCCCGGACGCGTCGGTCTATGCGACCGTCGGCATGTCGGCGCTCGCCGTTGCGATCATAGGTGGCCCGCTCACCATGAGCTTTCTCGCGCTCGAGACCACGGGCGATCTGCAAGTCGTGATCATGGTTCTCATCGCCTCGACCATCGTATCGGTGATCGTGCGGCAGACCTTCGGTTATTCCTTCGCGACCTGGCGCATGCATTTGCGCGGTGAATCGATCCGCAGCGCTCAGGATATCAGCTGGATGCGGGCACTGACCGTTGCCCGTATGATGAAGACCGATGTGAGTACGGTGATGTCGGATCAGACGATCGCCGAATTTATGGAAGAATTTCCACTCGGCTCGACGCAATGGGTTGTCGCTGTCGATTCCGCTGGGCGCTATGCCGGCCTCATGTCCGTGACCGACGCGCATCTCTCCGTCTCGAATGGCGAGGATCCCCAGGTGCCGATCGAAAAGCTTCTGCGCTATCAGGAGGATGTTCTGCTGCCTTCGATGAACATCAAGGATGCGGCAGAAGTCTTCGAACGCAGCGAGAGCGAAGCGCTGGCAGTCCTCGGGGATCGTCTTCATCGCCGGGTCGTCGGCATGTTGACGGAGGCGCATGTGCTGCGCCGCTATACGGAAGAACTCGAAAAGGCGCGGCGCGAATTGACCGGGGAGAAATGGCTCGGCGAAGCGTGACGTTGGAGCCGATCCATATGGTCCGGACAAGTCGGCTCGATTCTAAATAGATAGAGCATGTCATTTGTCGGAAAAGTCTATCAACTTTTCCGGAGCATGCTCTCGCCTTCATGCGAGTTTTGCGAGGCGGGCGAATTCCGGTATCGTGGAGCTTTGGTCCAATTGGGCCGTGCGAATATTGTCGAAGAACTGCCGCGCACTTTCTGTCCAGGTGAATTTGGCGGCATGCTTGCGGCAGCGGTCGCGCGAAATATTCAGCGCCCCTAGCGCCGCCTGCTGCAGATCATGCGCGAGGATGCCCGTTCCCGAATCGCCGATCACGTCGAGTGGTCCCGTGACGGGAAAGGCCGCGATCGGAAGGCCCGAGGCGAGAGCTTCGAGGAGAACGATGCCGAAAGTGTCAGTGAGACTCGGAAAGACGAAGACATCCGCCGACGAATAGACCTGCGCGAGCTTTTCGCCACAGAGCGCGCCAAGGAAATGCGCATTCGGATAGGTGGTGGCGAGGCGAGCCTGTAATGGTCCATTGCCGACGACGACCTTCGTGCCGGGCAGGTCGAGCCGCAGGAAAGTCTCGATGTTCTTTTCGACAGCGAGTCGGCCGACGAAGAGGAAAATGGGACGCGGCAACGCGCCGAGGACATTTTCCGCGCGAGGATGGAAGATGGTTTCGTCGACTCCGCGCGACCAGCGCATGAGATTGCGGAAGCCATGGCCCGTCAGCACGTCCTCAAGACTCGGCGAACTCACCATGGTGCCGGCGGCGGCATTGTGGAAGCGTCGCAGCACCGCATAAGTGAGCCTCATCGGGACCGGTGCGCGGGCTGCGACATATTCCGGAAATCGCGTATGGTAGCTCGTCGTAAACGGTCGGTTTTCGTTCAGACAGGCACGCCGCGCCGCGAGACCGATTGGACCTTCCGTCGCTATATGCACGAAATCGGGGGCGAAATCGGCGATGGAAGCGGCGATCTTCCGCCGATTAGTGAGCGCTAGCCGGATCTCGCCATAGCCCGGCAGAGGCATTGTCCAAAAATCGGACGGCGTGAGAAATCTCACCTCCATATCGAAGGCAGCCGCATGGGCGGCGATATTTTCGAGCGAACGAACGACGCCGTTGATCTGCGGGCTCCAGGCGTCGGTCGCGATGAGAAGCTTGGTCACGCCGCGGAGGCCTTTGCTTCACGCCGGCGCTGCGGCAGGTCGGTCACTATTTCCGCCTCGGTCAGGCGCCGCAGTTCATCGGCCCAATAGATGATTTCGAAACGTCCGTCGAAATGCTCGACGAGCGCGGTGCAGCTCTCCACCCAATCGCCAGTGTTCATATAGCGGACGCCGAACTCGTCATGGATGACCGCATGGTGGATATGGCCGCAGATCACGCCATGCACGTCGCGCCGTCGGGCTTCGAGCGACAGCAGCTCCTCGAAGCGGCTGATGTGATTGACGGCGGTCTTCACTTTCATCTTCGCCCACGCCGAGAGCGACCAATAGGCGAGGCCCAGTCGACGCCGCACCACGTTGAGATAGGTATTGATGACGAGCACCAACGTATAGGCGCCATCGCCGAGATAGGCGAGCCAGGGCGCATGCCGCACCACCATGTCGAAATGATCGCCATGCATCACGAGATAGCGCTTGCCGTCCGCCGCCTCGTGAATGGCCGTGTCCCGAATCTCTATGCCACCGAAATTATGCCCGACATAGTCGCGCATGAACTCGTCGTGATTGCCGGGGACATAGATGAGCTTGGCGCCCTTGTGGGCGCGCCGCAGCAGCTTTTGCACCACATCATTGTGGGCCTGCGGCCAATACCAGCTGGATTTCAGCCGCCAACCGTCAATAATGTCGCCGACCAGATAGATCGTCTCGACGTCATAGCGCTTGAGAAATTCCAGCAGGAGTGGCGCTTGGCATCCGCGCGTGCCGAGATGAAGGTCCGATAAAAAAAGCGTTCGGACCGCGATGGTGTCGTGATCTTTCTTCGCCACTATCGTGAGCCCCCACTGACCAAATTTTTAATGGCCGAATCGAGTGGCACTTTGATGACAAGCAATGCCCGCCGACATGAACTTACCGTGTGTCTTGCAACCGTGCCGCCAAGTGCGCAGCCCCTGGCGGGGTACGAAAAACCAAAACGTCACTCTCGCGTTCCTTATGTGGTCGATTGGCGGCAGAAATTAGACCCCCTGCTGCACGAGACCAGACACAATCACGCTATCAGCCGCCTCCTCAGGGTGCACTCGCGCTGACCAAATAACTGTGGAAGTGTGCTGGAATGATAGAATAGTGCAACCGATGATCGCGGCAGGCGTGGGTAGTCCGTGGCCGCTGCCCTTCGATCACAGAATGAACCAGCTTTGTGGCTGCGTCCAGTTACGATCGGACGAACCCCACAGGGCTGAGACATGAATTTGCACATCCGACAAGATCGGCGGCCGCGTGCCGCGATAGCTTCAGTAGCCGACGCCGAGAATGATGAAATTCGGACAGGCCAATGAGACGCAGACCTGGTGCGGGATATTTTGCAGCCAAACGACCTTTTGAAAGGGAGTGTATCGTGCGGCGACACCGGGTGCCACGGCCCGATGTGCATTACGGCCCGATACCATCCGGTGTGCGATGCCTTTATGAGCGGCGACATGCATGACTTTGGCGTGATGCGTCTCCGTTGCCGGGACGGGCAGGTCCGACGCTTGCGCCTCGACGGGGGCGGCAATCGCCAAAGTACAAAGCAACGCCAACGCGGAGAAGCCTTGTCTGGCCAGGGCTTTCGAAGCCATTCGAGGATCCTTTCGTCTACGACCGACATTGCGCCCTAAACCGTTCCTGGGCAAGGGAGCGATCCAAAACCATTTTGAACCAAAAACACTTAATACAAAAATATATGGGAAACCTGGATCGGGGCTGTTCGGGTCTCGGACACTATGAAACGCGCCGTTGAGCCTGGCGTTCCGCACGTTCCCGTGCCGCCGAGGGGATTGGTAGCCCCGTTTGACATCCGAGGCTCGTCCGTGTCGAGTCGCGTGAGGCCTGGGCAACACTTGCGGAGCACCTGATGGAGATTTCGGACCATCTCGCGCAAGATCGGCAGAGGCGGGCCGCGGGGCGGGGCATGGAGTGCGGAGCATGGCCCGCGTGCCGCTGGCGTTGGGCGCAAACGGGCTTGCGTGCATTGGGATTCGCTGGGCTCGCGGGCTTCATGGCTCTGGCGCCAGCGCCGCAATTGCTGGGCGCAGGTGTCGTCGCCGCGCCAGAGGCGCTGCATGGACATGGAACGGCCGCCGCCCGCGATGACTTGCGCCAGTTCCATGCGTTTCTTGATGCGCTCTATCCGCAGGCCGCTGCCCGCGGCATCGACCGGGCGACCTTCGAAGCCGCTTTTCATGATTTGACGCCCGACCCGGCGGTGGTGCGCCTCGTTGGCCAGCAGAGCGAATTCGAGCGGCCCTTGTCCGCCTATTTCACCGGGGCCGTATCGCCGCGCCGTATCGCGCAAGGTCGGGCGCTCGCGCAGCGATGGCACCGCGAGCTTGACGAGATCGCGCGGCGCTCCGGCGTGCCTGGCTCCATTCTACTGGCGGCCTGGGGCATGGAAAGTGATTTCGGCCGCGCCATGGGCGATAAGGATATTATTCGCTCTCTCGCGACACTCGCCTTCATTCGCCCGGACCGTCCGCTTTTTCGCCAAGAGCTTTTGGACGGACTCGTGATTCTGAAGAAAGGTGTGGTTCCGCGCGCGGTGATGAAAGGGTCATGGGCCGGTGCCATGGGCGGTCCGCAATTTCTGCCCTCGACCTATCTCGCGCATGCTGTGAGCTATGCCGGCGCGAGGTCGCCCGACATATGGACCAATGCGCCGGATATTCTCGCCTCCATCGCCCAATTCCTGAAAGCATCAGGATGGCGGCGCGGCGCCCGCTGGGGCATGGAAGTCATCGTGCCGGTAAGTTTCGATTATGCCTTGCTCCATGCGGATTTTCGCAAATGGGCCGCGCTGGGGCTGAGGCCCGCTGACGGCCAGGCCTTGCCGCGCGCGGGCGAGGCGACATTGTTCTTTCCGGCGGGCGCCAAGGGGCCTGCTTTTCTGCTCGGCGACAATTATTGGGTGATCAAGGCCTATAATAATTCGGATTCCTACGCGCTGTCGCTTGCGTGCCTCGCGGAGAGGATCGCCGGCAGGTCAGCGTTGCGCAGGCCTTGGCCCAAGGGCCAGAAAAACTGGCGGCACGGCGAGAAGGCCGAGATCCAGCGTCTGCTGCGGCAGCTCGGCTATTATAAAGATAAGATCGACGGCCGGTTCGGGCCGAGTTCGCGCGATGCGATTCACGCGTTCCAGATCGCCGTCGGCGATGCACCGGCC
>DAIESR010000312.1 GCA_027346205.1 Beijerinckiaceae bacterium | reverse complement strand
AGTAAGGCATCGGGACCTTGCCGTGGATGGAGGCAGCTTGAGATAGGCTCTTTCGTGAGGATTTCGAGGGAGGTCATCTTAAAAGCGGAGTTGGTGGAATCGAGACGATGAAAACCGTGCACTTGTTCTCGGCAGCTTTGTTGGCGATTTTCCTGGCTTCTTCGTGGGCGGGCATGGCGGAAACCCTCGCCAATCCCAAGCCGGACTGGGATCATCCTCGCAAGCTGGTCATCCAGCTCGATTCGAGCGATGTGAAGAAGATGAACCTGGTTCTCAACAATGCGCTCAACACGCAGAAATTCTATGGCAACGACAATGTGAAGATTGCCATCGTCGCCTTTGGCCCTGGCTTGCATGCTGTGCTGAAGGATTCGCCCGTGGCACCCCGCATCGCGTCAGCGGTATCTATGCATATCGAATTTCTGGCCTGCCATGTTACTTTGGAAGGCCTGCACAAGACGGCCGCCGACCTGCTGCCTGGAGTGACCGTGACCCAGGCGGGTGTGCCGACGATTGTCGAGCGCCAACTCAAGGGTTGGATCTACATCGCGCCGTGATGGCGTGAGCGACCGGCTGCAATATTTGACAATGATCCTCTAGCCGGCCGTGGCGGTTGCGCCCGGCCTCTTAGGTCGTGCGCTCAATTGCCTGCAGGCCGTAATGGCCTTGTGGGCAGCGGCATTAAGGAGAAAGTGCATGATCTCGAAGGTAATGTTTAGTGCTTGCGCTGGATTGGCGGCTCTCGTCGCAATGGCCCTACCCTTCAGCCAATCCGCTCGGGCGGAAACGGCGGCCCCGGCCATTCATATCGATGTGCCAGTCAAGATGAAGGAAGCAAAGATCGTCTTCAATATGGATCATCTGGCCTTTGCCGGCGATATGCCGGTTGGCATGAAATATATGACGCTCGCGTCTGAGCGTCTGCCGAAAGTTGGCACGACCGTGAAAATCGTTGGCGTCTTTCACGGCGCAGCGGGATATATGCTCCTCAACGATCAAAAATATGATGCGGTGAGAGGCGTCAAAACGGGCAATCCTTATAAGGGTCTCATCAAGAATCTTATCGACCACGGCGTCGAGATCGAGGAATGTTTCGTCACGATGACGGCCCATCATTGGACCAATTCGGATCTTCTGCCCATGGTGAAGGTCAATTCCGGTGCCGTTGCACGGATCGTCCAGCTCGTCCAGGAAGGTTACGTCCAGATCCAGCCCTGATATTCGGCTGTCGTCGTCCTCGCTTCTAGGGCGATAGCTGTTCCCTGCTTTGATCTCGATTGCCGTCGTAATCTGGCGACGGGTTTGGACATTAATTTGCTCAAGTCGAGGCGTCGCCCGGTTTTTGCGCATTGTCGAAGAGCATGAAGATCGCGCCGTGGCGCGGTCTTCAGCGAAAGGGCGGCTGTGCCAAATTAGCCCGTTGACCCTCGAAGCGGCATCCGTTAAGAACCTCGGCTATAAGTTTCCAGAGGAATTCTCTTGACCGACCTCCTTATCGTATGCCCGGCGCCGAAGTTAGGACGGAGATAGCTCCGCTTCCTACAATCGGCGCTTACCCAGGCCCTCACGGGCCTTTTTTATTGCCTGGATTTCCAAACGGCCTCTAAAAGGCTCTACGGAGGAAGATATGGCGGATGTGATGACCGGCGCGGACATGGTCGTCGAGGCTCTGAAGGATCAGGGCGTCGAGACGATTTTCGGCTATCCGGGCGGCGCCGTTCTGCCGATCTATGATGCGCTTTTCCAGCAGAATGCCGTGCAGCACATTCTCGTGCGGCATGAGCAGGGCGCGGCCCATGCGGCCGAGGGATATGCGCGCTCGAGCGGCAAGGTCGGCGTTTTGCTCGTCACGTCCGGCCCCGGGGCCACCAATGCCATCACTGGCCTCACCGATGCCTTGATGGATTCGATCCCGATCGTCTGCATCACCGGCGAGGTGCCGACGCACCTCATCGGCTCCGACGCCTTTCAGGAATGCGACACGGTTGGCATCACCCGCCATTGCACCAAGCATAATTATCTCGTCCGCTCGGTCGAGGATCTGCCGCGCGTGCTGCATGAAGCGTTTTACGTTGCCCAGCACGGCCGACCGGGCCCCGTGGTCATCGACATTCCGAAAGACGTTCAATTCGCCCGTGGCACCTATGCCGGGCCGCAGAATATCGAGCACAAGAGCTATCATCCGCAGGTTAAGGGGGCGCCCGACAGGATCGAGCAGGCGGTCATGCTCATGGCCGCGGCTAAAAAACCGATCTTCTATACTGGCGGCGGCGTCATCAATTCCGGCCCGGAAGCTTCGCGCCTGCTGCGCGAGCTCGTTGCCGCCACGGGCTTTCCCGTCACCTCGACCTTGATGGGACTCGGCGCTTATCCGGCGGCGGGTCCCAATTGGCTCGGCATGCTGGGCATGCACGGGACATTTGAAGCCAATAATGCGATGCATGATTGCGATCTGATGATCGCAGTAGGGTCCCGTTTCGACTATCGCATCACCGGGCGGCTCGACGCTTTCTCGCCGGGCTCAACCAAGATCCATATCGATATCGATCCCTCCTCGATCAATAAGAATGTGAAGATCGATCTCGGCATCATCGGCGACTGCGCCAACGTCCTCGCGGATATGCTCGGCGTTTGGCGCCAACGCGGCTTGAAGTCGGATGCACCGGCTTTGCAGAAATGGTGGGATCAGATCGCGGTCTGGCGAGGTCGTCGGTCGCTGTCCTATAAATTCTCCGACAAGGTCATCAAGCCACAATGGGCCATCGAGCGGCTCTATGCCGCGACCAAGGACAAGGACACTTACATCACGACGGAGGTCGGCCAGCATCAGATGTGGGCGGCGCAGCATTATCATTTCGAGGAGCCGAATCGGCTGATGACGAGCGGTGGCCTCGGCACCATGGGCTATGGCCTGCCGGCGGCGATCGGCGCGCAAATGGCGCATCCGCAATCGCTCGTCATCGACATTGCCGGCGAAAGCTCGATCCTGATGAATATTCAGGAGCTGTCGACCGCGGCGCAATATCGGCTTCCGGTGAAGATCTTCATTCTCAACAATGAATATCTCGGCATGGTGCGGCAATGGCAGGAGCTTCTGCACGGCAGCCGCTATTCGGAGAGCTATGCCGCCGCGCTGCCCGATTTCGTCAAATTGGCCGAGGCCTATGGCGCGCATGGCATGCGATGTTCCGATCCCGCCGATCTCGATGCGGCGATCGCGGAGATGATCGAAACACCGAGAACGGTGGTCTTCGATTGTATCGTCGACAAGATGGAAAACTGCCTGCCGATGATTCCATCGGGCAAGGCGCATAATGAGATGCTCCTCCCGGATATGGAGGAGGACCTCGAGAATGCGATCGATCAAGCCGGCAAGATGTTGGTGTAAGCGAGATCGTCTTTTCCTTTTGGGACTTTCGTCATGACCCTATCGCGGGCCGATCATTTCGCCGAAGCTTGGATCACCTCTTGGAATGCGCATGATCTCGATGCGATCCTGTCGCATTATGATGATGAGGTCACCCTGACATCGCCCAATGTTATTCGCCGGCTCGGCTATGAAAATGGGACCGTCATGGGTAAAGCCGCGCTGCGGCCCTATTTCGAGTTGGCTTTGGCGTCGCAGCCCAAACTGCGTTTCAGACTCATGCGCCTCTATCACGGTGTGAACAGTCTTTGTCTCGAATATGAGAGGCACGATGGCCGGCGCGGTGCGGAAATGATGGAATTCTCAGCGGACGGCCAAGTTACACGGGTCGTGGCACATTACGCGGCGTTTTAGAGGACCTTGCCATGAACGCGCCTGCAGCTCCGCTTTCGCCCTATTCCTCGGCGATCGGCAAATCGAATCTCGAATCGCATACGCTCTCCGTGCTCGTCGACAATGAGCCGGGCGTGCTGGCGCGCGTCGTCGGCCTCTTTTCCGGTCGCGGCTATAATATCGAGAGCTTGACAGTCGCCGAAGTTGCCCATGCCGAACATTTGTCGCGTATCACGATCGTGACGTCGGGCACGCCCGAGGCGATCGAGCAGATCGGCCATCAGTTGGAGCGTCTCGTTCCGATCCACAAGGTCACGGATCTCACCTTGCGCGGCAATGCCGTCGAGCGCGAGCTGGCCATGATCAAGGTCGCCGGCCGCGGCGACAATAGGGTCGAAGCCTTGCGGCTCGCCGAAGCTTTCCGCGCTCGTGTGATCGATGCGTCGATCGAGAGCTTCGTTTTCGAGATCACCGGCAATGTGAGCAAGATCGATCAATTCGTCGAGCTGATGCGGCCGCTCGGGCTTGTAGAAGTCTCGCGCACCGGCGTCGCCGCCATGTCGCGCGGGAAAGATCCGATTTGAGGGGATTGCAGGTGAGGCTTTGAAATCGGCTTATTTGGATATACATTGTATATCCAATAGAGGTGAATCATGCGCGTTCAGATTGCGAAATGGGGAAACTCGACTGCCCTCCGGCTCCCCAAGGCTATAGTGGACGAACTCGGTCTCAAGCTCGGCCAAGAGGTGGAACTTGTGGTTGAAGGTCAGGAGGCTCGGTTAAGGCCTCTCAAGGCGATCCCTTGCTACCGGATCGAAGATCTCGTTGCCGAGATGAAAAGACTGGGGCGAGACAATGAGCCTGCTTTCGAAGATTGGAGCGCGGTCGAAGCACCTTGGCCAGACGGTGCGCCAAAGGAAGGCAAGTGAGAATTTTTGTCTTGCAACTTCTGAGGAAGAGATGTGGTTGAAGCGGGGGAGTTGGTCTGGGTCGATTTCGACCCGGCTTTCGGACACGAGCAGTCAGGCCGGCGTCCAGCGCTTGTCGTTTCTGACAGGACATATAATCAGGTGTCTTCGTTTATTCTCGTTTGCCCGATCACACGCAATCCCAAACCTTGGCCGTTCAAAATCAGCCTTTCGGACATACCTCCAGTAGACGGCCAAGTCCTTGTCGATCAGATCAAATCGATCGATAAGCGGCGCGTCGTCATGCCTGCCATTGGCACAATCGACGAGGCGCTGCTGTCCAAGATCCGAGGGCTTCTGGCTTCGCTTTTGGGCTTTTCGGACGCGAACCGCTGAAGAGTAAATAAAGAAATATAGCGTCAAACCCCATCGATCTGGTGATTTCGCCCGATGGGAATAGGCGCTAGAACCATAATGGTTTTCGAGTGAAACACGGCCGCGGCCGTCCGAAAATGGGGACATATCGAAACATGCGCGTCTATTACGATCGGGATGCCGACATCAATCTCATCAAAGGCAAGAAGGTTGCCGTGATCGGCTATGGCAGCCAGGGGCATGCGCATGTGCTCAATCTGCGCGACTCGGGCGTGAAAGAGGTCTGCGTCGCTTTGCGTTCCGATTCTTCCTCCGCGAAGAAGGCGGCGGCTGAAGGGATCGAGGTGAAGTCCGTGGCGGACGCCGCAGGCTGGGCGGATGTCGTCATGATGCTGACGCCTGACGAATTGCAGGGTGATATCTATCGCGAACATCTCGCCGGCAATCTCAAGCAGGGCGCGGCGCTGATGTTCGCGCATGGGCTCAACATCCATTTCAATCTGATCGAGCCACGTCCCGATATCGATGTGCTGATGGTGGCGCCGAAAGGGCCCGGCCATACGGTACGCTCGGAATATAAGCGCGGCGGTGGCGTGCCCTGCCTTGTGGCGGTGGCGCAGGATGCTTCGGGCAATGCGCATGATCTCGGGCTTTCCTATGCCTCGGCCATCGGGGGTGGCCGCGCCGGCATCATCGAGACCACCTTCCGTGAGGAATGCGAGACGGATCTCTTCGGCGAGCAGGTCGTGCTCTGCGGCGGTCTCGTCGAATTGATCCGCAACGGGTTCGAGACTCTGGTGGAGGCCGGCTATGCGCCGGAGATGGCTTATTTCGAATGCCTGCATGAGGTGAAACTCATCGTCGACCTCATCTACGAGGGCGGCATCGCCAATATGAATTATTCGATCTCCAACACGGCCGAATATGGCGAATATGTCACCGGGCCGAGGATCGTGACGGGCGAGACCAAAGCCGAAATGAAACGCGTGCTCGATGATATCCAGTCGGGCCGTTTCACCCGCGATTGGATGCTCGAGAACAAAGTCAATCAGACCTCGTTCAAGGCGATGCGGGCCAAATCCGCGGCTCATCCGATCGAGGAGGTCGGTGCCAAATTGCGCGGGATGATGCCCTGGATCGGCGCCAATAAGCTCGTCGATAAAGAGAAGAACTGAGAGCTTCCCTCCTTCCGCCGGGTGAACCATGGGCTTTGAAGCGCGGTAATCGAGGGTGGAAACTTTTTCCCAACAGAACTCGGGCAGGCCCGAGTTCTGCATTTCAAGATACGCAAATCGGCAACCGCCGACTTGCGTGGGAGAAGATGCTGAGCGCGACGAGGTGGTACGGTCCTTTCTCGAATTGCGACATTGCAACCCCGTACCCGGCTGGCTCCGCTGACCATCCTCTGCCATAGGGAGAGGGTTTGATTGCCCGCCGATCCTCTCGAACATCGAGCTTTCGCCCATGCCCATGCCTCTGTCATCGGATCTGAAAACGGGCGCCCTCGCCTATCATCGCACGCCGCGCCCGGGCAAGCTCGAGATCCAAGCGACGAAGCCGCTGGCCAATCAGCGTGATCTCGCGCTGGCCTATTCGCCGGGTGTCGCCGCTGCCTGTCTCGCCATCGCCGAAAACCCGACGGAGGCGGGCGAGCTGACGATCAGGCAGAATCTCGTCGCCGTGGTCACCAATGGCACGGCGGTGCTCGGGCTTGGCACGATCGGACCGCTGGCCGCCAAGCCGGTGATGGAAGGCAAGGCCGTCCTCTTCAAGAAATTCGCCGGTATCGATGTCTTTGATATCGAAGTCGCGGAGACCGATGTCGACCGTTTCGTTGATGTCGTCGCTGCGTTGGAGCCGACTTTCGGCGGCATTAATCTCGAAGATATCAAGGCGCCGGAATGTTTCGAAATCGAGCGCAAGCTCAAGGAACGGATGGCGATCCCCGTCTTTCATGATGATCAGCATGGCACGGCGATCATTGTCGCGGCGGCGATTTTGAACGGGCTCGAACTGCCGGCAAATCGATCGCCAATGCGAAGATCGTCACGTCCGGCGCCGGTGCCGCTGCGCTCTCCTGCCTCAACCAGCTCGTCGGTCTCGGCGCAAAGCGAGAAAACATCTTCGTCACCGATATCGTCGGCGTCGTCTACAAGGGCCGCGCCGAGCTGATGGATCAATGGAAGGAGCCTTATGCCAAGGATACCAATGCGCGCACGCTCGCAGATGTAATCGGCGGCTCCGATGTCTTTCTCGGCCTGTCGGCGGGCGGTGTTCTGAAGCCAGAGATGGTGAAGGAAATGGCCGAGCGGCCTTTGATCATGGCGCTCGCCAATCCAAATCCGGAGATCGATCCCGCCGTGGCGCTCGCCGTGCGGCCCGATGCCA
>DAIESR010000306.1 GCA_027346205.1 Beijerinckiaceae bacterium | reverse complement strand
GATCGGCAATAAGCCAGGGTTTGAGGCTCTCGCGATAGACCCAATGATAGGCCGTGAGCGCCGAAACGGCGCGCAGGATCGCCGCCCATTGGAAATAATCGAGCGAGCCGCCGACGCTTTCCGTCTCCGGCAGCAATATATTATATTTCACATCGAGAATGCGGGCCGTGTTATCGGCTCGTTCGATGTAAAGGCCGACGCGGGAGAACCAATAAGCGTCGTTGCGCAGCATGGTGCGATGCGCCGAGCCATCGTAATCGAGCGAGGCCTTTTTGACGAAGTCGAGGAAGCGCTCCGATTCCTCGCGGTCGTAACGGCCCTGCCCTATATTGCTCTTCTCGTAGCGTTTCAGCTCGATCCAGGCACCGTTGATCGCCTCCCACATTTCCGCGGTCAGAGCCGTGCGGATCGAGCGCGCATTGGTCCGCGCAAGCTCGATGCAATTGCGGATGGAGGACGGATTATCGGGCGCGAAAGTCAGATAATCGACCACTTCCGCTTCGGTGGCCGCCGCATGGATCTTGTAAAATCCACCCGAGGCGCCAGAAGCTTCGAGCGCGCTTTCCCATTCCGTGCCCCGGCCTGCATAATTATTAGGTAGGTTCGCCAAACGGCGGGTCGCACCAACGATCCGCGCCAGGAAGTCGGCGCGCTCCATATAGCGCGCAAGCCAATAGAGGCTATCGGCAGTCCGTGAAAGCATGTTCCTCCCGCTCGAACATCGCTTTAAGGAAAGGCGGATCGCCTAGCCCTTAAAGCACATGGGCCTACTCTTAGATATACCGTCGAACGCCTATTCATGTGGTTTCGCGCGCGCGCCTGCCCCACACAGAATTGGCGGATTGCATTCATCTATTGGCTTTGGTCGAAGGCATTCGGCGCCGGCGCTTGAGCGATGGCACCGGCCACCATCGAATTCAACGCCTGATCCTCGACGACCCAAGTATCCTTCGTGCCGCCTCCCTAGCTTGAGTTCACGACGAGTGAGCCCTCCCCGAGCGCGACACGAGTGAGCCCGCCCGGCACCACGCGGACGCCATTCGTGCCCGAGAGCACGAAGGGACGCAGATCGACGTGGCGCGGCGCGATGCCGTTCGCGAAGGACGTCGGACAGGTCGAGAGAGCGAGGGTTGGCTGAGCAATGAAATTTTCCGGCTGACGTTTGAGCTTGTCGCGGAAGAGAGCCAGCTGATCCGGCGTCGCATGCGGGCCGATAAGCATGCCATAGCCACCGGAACCATTGACCTCTTTGACGACGAGTTCTGGCAACCGTTCGAGCACATAGGCCAGCGCCTCGGGCTCTCGGCAGCGCCAGGTGGGCACATTCTTCAACAATGGTTTTTCGCCGAGATAGAATTCGATGATGTCCGGCACATAGCTGTAGACGGCCTTGTCATCGGCTATACCTGTGCCGACTGCATTGGCCAGCGTGACATTGCCGGCGAGATAGGCGTCGAAGAGGCCGGGGACGCCAAGCACGGAATCCGGCCGGAAGGCGAGCGGATCGAGAAAAGCATCGTCGATCCGGCGATAGATGACATCGACGCGCTTCGGCCCCTGCGTCGTGCGCATATAGACGGCATGGTCGCGCACGAGAAGGTCGCGGCCTTCGACGAGTTCCACGCCAAGCTTATCGGCGAGAAAGGAATGCTCGTAATAGGCGGAATTGAATTGCCCTGGGGTCAGCAGCGCGATCGTCGGCTCGCCCTCAGCCGCGGCCGGCGCCACGGAGCGCAGCGTCGCCAGCAAAACGTCCGGATAATTCTCGACCGGCGCCACGCGATGCTCGGCGAAAAGATCCGGCACGAGGCGCATCATTACCTCGCGATTCTCCAGCATGTAAGAGACGCCTGAAGGCGTGCGCAGATTGTCTTCGAGGACATAGAAATCGTCCTCGTCGATGCGCACGACGTCGATCCCGGCAATATGGACATAAAGATCATGCGGAATCTTCCGCCCCACCATCTCCTTTTGGAAGAATGGATTGCCGAGCACGATGTCGGACGGTACGACGCCGCTCTTCAGAATATCCTGGCCGCCGTAAACATCGGCGAGAAACAGATTGAGCGCCTTCACCCTTTGGACGAGACCTGCCTCGAGGCGCATCCATTCGGAGCGGCCGATTACGCGCGGCACGATATCAAAAGGGATAAGCCTTTCGGCGGCATCCTTGTCGCCATAGACGGCGAAAGTGATGCCGATGCGGCGAAACAAAAGCTCGGCCTGCGCGCGCCGCGAAGCCAGAAGCTCGGCGGGAGCATCGGCGAGCCATTGCGCGATCTTGCCGTAAATGGCCCGCACGCCCCCGTCCGCCTTGGTCATTTCATCGAAATTCCGCGCCATCTGCGCAAACCCAGATCCCAAAGCGACGCCCCTTCATGCCGAAGCAAGATAGATGCAACTCCGCCGATAGCAGAGCCCTTGGTTGGGCGCATGCCTCATCCATATAGGCGCTGCACGGGACGTGCTGCGCGAAACGCCCATACGAGGCTGTATCGAAACGCGAGGATCGGCCCCGATCGAGTAAACAAATGCTAACCATGATTGGTTAATTTTCCGGCATGAGCGGAGGATGACAGCTGCACCCAAAGCTCTGCCGAGCCTCGCAGGCGCGGAGCATCGCCATGGCTATTGACTGTATCTCAAGGTCGAGCAAGCGGGGCCGTATTCTTCTGCGACCCGCGCCGGTTATAAGCCCGGGCCAGCTCCTCCGGGCCGTCCTGCTCGGCCTGCTCTTCGCTTTTCTCTTCATTTGGGCCTTGCCAGAAGGCCATATGCTCTTCGTGAGCCACAGCGGCGAACTTCGCCTGCGGATTCTGGGATGAGGCGTTCAGGATTCATCTAGATGTGGAACCTCAACAGGTTGTCCAGCGGGAGACCGAGACGACTGATGGGTGGTTTGGCTTTGAGGCCAGTATG
>DAIESR010000298.1 GCA_027346205.1 Beijerinckiaceae bacterium | reverse complement strand
GATGCGCGGATCAAGTCCGCGCATGACGACTCCCCCACCGGCCGCCTTCGCCGGCCACCCTATCTCTGAAGGGAAAAGATCACCCCAATTCCGCCGCTAGCCGTCGCATGAAGCCGATCGCCGCTTCGATCTGCGCGATCTCGATATATTCATCCGGCTGATGCGCCTGATCGATCGAGCCTGGACCGCAGACGATGGACGGAATCTCCGCCTGCTGAAACTGCCCGGCCTCGCTTGCGAAAGACACCGTAATCGTTCGATTGAGCTGCGCCAGTTTGAGCGCCAGCGTCTCGGCGCTCGAACCGGCATCGGCCGCGAGCCCGGGGACTTCCGTCTCGGTGATAATCTCGATCCACGCCTTGTCGGCATGGCGGGTCAATTTCGGCGTCGCGATCGCATCCGCATAGGCCTGGAGATGCGCACGCGCGAGATCCTGCGGCACATTAGGCAGGCCCCGGAACTCCCAATGGAAAGCGCAGCGCTTGGCGAGAATATTGCGCGCCGTGCCGCCATGGATGATGCCGACATGGACACTCGAATAGGGCGGATCGAAACGGCCTGACGGATCGCCGGCAGCCATCAGCTCATCGCCGAAGCGATAAAGCTCGGCAACGAGATCGCAAGCGGTCGCGACCGCATTGGCGCCGAGATAGGGCTTAGCCGAATGCGCTTCATGTCCATGGACGATAGTGTGATAGGTCGCCACGCTCTTATGTGCATCGGCGACCTGCATCATCGTCGGCTCGCCGACGAGAACCGCGGCGGGGCGCGGCAGATCATGGCCGAAACGCGCGATCGTATCGAGCGGCCCCTGGCAGGTGATCTCCTCATCATAGCTGAGCAGAATATGGATCGGCCGCGCCAGATTCGCTTTCTGAAATTCCGGGATCATGGCGAGGCAAATGGCGTCGAAGCCCTTCATGTCGCAGGTGCCGCGGCCATAGACGCGGTCGCCGGCGCGGCGCAAGGCGAAGGGATCGGAGGTCCAGCTCTGGCCTTCGACGGGCACGACATCCGTATGGCCGGAGAGCACGACGCCGCCGTCGATCTTGGGGCCGATGGTTGCGAAAAGCGCGGCCTTGTCGCCCGTGATATTGGGCACTTTCACATAATCGACGCCGAGGCTCGCGAGATAGGCCTCGACATCGGCCACCAGCGCGAGATTGGATTTCGAACTCTCGGTGTCAAAGCCGATGAGTCTTTCCAGAATGGCGAGCGTCACCGCCAGCCGCTCATCCGGCCGGCTGCCGCCTGTCTGAGATTCGGAAAGAGACATTGGCAGGTATCCTGAGGCAGCTCTCCCGAACGCGCGAAAGCCCGAGGCTCAGTTCAGAATCCGCGGCGCATAAGGTGAGTCGAGCGAGAACACCGGGATCTCGGCCTCGAAGACATCGCCCTTCTCGTTCACCATGCGATAGCTGCCGCTCATGATGCCCGAGGGCGTGCTGAGCGGACAGCCGGATGTATAGCGGAAGCTTTCTCCCGGCTTGAGGACGGGCTGCTCGCCGACGACGCCGGGGCCGCGCACTTCTTCGAGGCGGCCATTGGCATCGGTGATCTTCCAGTGTCTCGCGGTCAGTTGCACCGTGAGTTCGCTCTGGTTCGCGATTTCGACCGTATAGGCCCAGAAGAATGTGGCTTCATCGGCATCGGACCGTTCCGGCACGAATTCCGTGAGGATGGTGATTTGTATGTCTTGGGTGACGCGACTGTACATGAGCTTTATCTGCGCTCTTGAATTGGTATGGAAAATTCCCGGCCACTTTAGCACAGCCAAGTTGGAGCGCAAAAACCGCCCGTTATGGGATGCCTGATCGGGATCGGCTCTAGAGCGTGTCCTCAATTGAGCCAAATGACGGAGGCGGCCAAATGGATTGCGGCGAGGAAATTTCTGGCGGTTTTGTCGTAGCGTGTGGCGATGGCTCGGAATTGTTTGAGCTTGCAGAAGAAATTCTCGATGAGATGCCG
>DAIESR010000290.1 GCA_027346205.1 Beijerinckiaceae bacterium | reverse complement strand
CTGGGGTGCGGCGGGATCCGAAGTGCTGGGCGCCGTGACGACGATCAATTCACTGTTGGTCACCGCGACTGCCACCGGCACGCAGACGGCGGCTTCGCTTGGCACGATTGACAGTTCGACCAATGTGCTCGTCTTCGATGGACTTCTCTATCAAGCGATGAAAGCCGGTTCCGGTGCCTATGTCGCGACCATGCCGAGCGGCACTGCGGGCGTTGGGACGCCGCTCACCGCGGATAACGCCGGCGGAGTGGTCGAGATCGACGCGGCGCTGAAATATATATGGGACAATTATCGCTTGTCGCCCGATACGATCTGGGTGAGTTCGCAGGAAGCTTTGAATCTTTCGAAGAAGATTCTCGCCAGTTCAGCGAGCGCCGCGCAGCGCTTCGTCTTCGATACGAGCCAGAACGCGGTGGGCGGTGGCATTATGGTCCGTACCTATCTGAACCGTTTTTCCATGCAGGGCGCATCCGTGCTCGACATTAGAGTGCATCCGAACATGCCGGCCGGCACGATTCTGATGACGACGAAAATGCTGCCTTATCCTTTGTCCGGTGTCGGCAATGTCATCCAGATCCGCACGCGGCAGGATTATTATCAGATCGAATGGCCGCTGCGGTCGCGCCGCTACGAATATGGCATCTATGTCGACGAGGTGCTGCAGCATTATTTCCCGCCATCTATGGCCGTGATCACAAATATCGGCAATGGCTGAGCGATCTGATTGTCACAGGATCGCTTTCTTATTTGTGTCGCCGGCTTGTCCGGCGACCCGTCGCATGGGGAAATATTGTCATGAAATTGCGCGCTCCCGAGGGTTGCGCCTCTATTTGTCACGAAGGCCGGATCTTTGTCGTTGCCGCTGATGGGACATTGGATGTGAATGACGAGATGGTCGCGGTGCTTGCCGCGCACGGCTTCATGCCTTGCGATCAAGCCCTGACCCATGCAGCCGAATCTCCGCCTTCGCCAGACGAGAAGATAGATATCTCCGCACTCAATCGCGCTGGCCTCTTCGCCTTTCTCAAAGCTCATGGCATTCGCGCGTCCCGGCGCGATACCAATGAGAAATTACGCGCGGCCGCACGTGCGGCGCTGCAAGCGCGGCGCAACGTCAAAGATTTGTGACGAATGATTTGACGTCGTCATGGCCGGTCATCGGACTTGATCCGAGGACCGGTCATGACGGCTGACATTTTAGGATCTCCCATGGTTTCGCCCTATGATCTCGTCGATCTCACCGATCTTAAAGCCTGGCTCGATGTGCAATCGAGCAATGATGACGAGCTTCTCAGTCGTCTCATCACTCAGATCAGCCGGACGATCCTCACCTATCTCGATCGTGCATCGACCCTTCCAACGGTTCACAGCGAGACACGCGACGGCGGCAATGAGACGGAGCTGATTCTGCGCCAATGGCCGGTGACGGCCATTCAGTCTCTCGCCATAGATGGTGTCTCGATCTAGGCGGTTTCCGCGCTGATGCCGGGGGGCGCGCGAACGAACGGCTATGTTGTCGAGCCTGCTTCCGTTGCGCCGCCGGGCCGCATGCAGAAGCTCGCTCTGCGCGGCAAGTTTTTTAACTGCGGCGTGCAGAATGTCGTGATCTCTTATCAGGCGGGCTATCAGATCAGCGGTGAAGCGGCGCTGGTGCCTTTGAGCGCACCCTATGCAGTTGCAGCACAGGCGCCTTACGGTGCCTGGGCATCCGATGGTGGCGTCGCCTATTCGAATGGTGCAGCGCTCGTCGCCGTCGCGGCCAACCCAGGCACAGGGCAATATTCGGTCGCGGCCGGAACTTATACATTCGCCGCGGGCGATGCGGATAGAGCCGTAACCTTGACCTATGGCTATGTGCCAGCCGATCTCGCTTTCTGCTGCATGGATTGGGCTGCGGAGCTTTACGCCTATCGCGATCGGATCGGGCAGCGGTCGAAATCGCTCGGCGGCCAGGAAACCATTTCCTTCATCGTGAAAGATGTGCCGGATTTCGTCGCGAGCGCACTGCAGCCCTATCGCCGGATTGTTCTGCCATGACCGACTTTGCGATGAACGGCATGAATCTCGATCCCGCGGCCGTAGAAGCGGCGCTTGCGGAACGGGCGGACCAGCTTCGTGCCATGCTGGAGGACCGCATCAAGCAGAATCTTTCGGGCGGCGTGTTGGCAACGAGCTCAGGCGCGCTGCTCAACTCGATCGAGACGGATCTCGAAGATGACGGCTCGCAGATCATTGTCACGGCCGCGAGCAGCGGCGTGCCTTATGCCGCCATTCTCGAATATGGCGGCAAGACCGCCGCGCATGACATTGTCGCGGTGAAGGCAGGCGCGCTGGCCTTCATGGTCGGCGGCACCCAGCACTTCGCCAAGACCGTGCATCATCCGGGCTCGACGTTCAAAGCCTACGCTTATCTCGGCGAGGCATTGGAGGGGTTGGCGGATGAGATCAGGTCAGGGCTGAAGACTGCGGTGCTCCAGGCGCTGGGGGCAAGATGAAACTCCCACTTTGCCGATCGAACTTTGAAAAGGCGATAAGCCATGACTGCGACGACGCGTGACGCGGCGCTGAGCGCGCTCGCCGCTCTTATTGCCGGCGCCTATGCGTGGAAGACTGGCCCGTCGCGCAAATTGAAGCTCTGGACCGATGTGCCGGCAACGAGCCGGCCGGCCTGCTTCCTCTTCGAGGGCGGACTCGAGACCTATGCTTGGAGCGAAGGCATTGTGCCCAAGCGCGTGATCGAGGCGAAGATCTTCGCCTATTTCAACGCGAAGGATCACGCCGTGCTCGGCGCAACGCTGCTCGATGATGTGATGGATGCGCTCGACGCGGCTTTGGCGCCGCGCGG
>DAIESR010000286.1 GCA_027346205.1 Beijerinckiaceae bacterium | reverse complement strand
TCGCCATGCTTGGATTTGACGACTCCTTGCGCCCATCCGCCCGACACCCCGGCGGAGAGGAACAATGTCGCGAGGGCGAGGCGGGTCAGGCGGCGCATCATGGTGCTTTGCTTGGGAATGTCGGGGGTTGCTTTGGAGCTGACTGGAAGACTTGTTCGATATCGCGCATGGCGCAGCGGCGACCTGCGCAATCGTGCTGTGGGCAGTCGCATCATGCTCAGTCTCCTGGCCAGCTCGCGGCTCGAGCACACGCCGCCACGCTTGCCTTCGCTACCCCGCTAAATCGGGCCGATTATGGCGCAATCACATCGAGATCGTGGCGAAAAGCCTAGCGACTCATCTACTTTCCTGGCTGGGTAGCAAATGCATCTGATGTGTCAAGGATAGGCGCGGCGGCCCGCATTGGTGCGAAGTGGGTTGGCATTGCGACGCCGTATCGCTGCATTGCGTCATTGTCTGTGCCGCCCCCCGCTGTCAGTGCTTCACCACCGATCGCGCCCTTATGCCGCAAGTGACTTAAAGAGAAGGATTGTTGCGCGGGAGGGCTCTTTGTGGTTTTGAACGGCTCTGCCACGAGTGCGCCCGGCAATCGACGCTAAGCGGCAATCTACGCTGAAAAAGGCCACGAATGAGGTGCGGGCGGTGATATGGGGAGCGAAAGATCGATGAAGAGATCGATGACACCACCGAATTTGGGCGGCCGCGCACGCAGCACCTATGGCGTGATCACCAAGACATTTGCTGCGCTTTGCCTTTCGGCCGCGCTGCCTGTGCTGCCCGCGTTGGCCGCTGCCGGACATGCGGATCCAGGCGAAATAGGCCTGCAGGCGCCGGTGACGCCGATCGCGCACGAGATCGACTTTTTCTACAATGATATTTTGACGCCGATCATCATTTTGATCAGCCTCTTCGTGGCGGCGCTGCTCATCTATGTGATGGTGCGCTTCAACGAAAAGGCCAATCCCACTGCCTCGCAGCTCACCCATCACACCGGACTTGAACTCGCCTGGACCATCATTCCGGTGATGATCCTCGTCGTGATCGCGGTTCCATCATTCCGTCTCCTCAATCATCAGCTCATTCTGCCGAAGGCCGATGTGACGATGAAGGTCACGGGCCATCAATGGTACTGGACCTATACCTATCCGAAGGATCAGGGCGGCGGCTTCACCTACGACTCCTACATGAAGTCTGCGGATGAGCTGAAGCCCGGCGATCTGCGTCAGCTTTCCGTGGACAATGAGGCTGTTGTTCCTGTCGGGAAGAACATCGTCGTGCAGGTCACTTCGTCCGATGTTATTCACTCTTTCACTGTTCCTTCCTTCGGCGTCCGTATCGATGCCGTGCCGGGACGCTTGAACGAGACTTGGTTCAGGGCTGAACGCGAAGGTGTCTATTATGGCCAGTGCTCGAAGCTCTGCGGCCAGAACCACGCCTATATGCCGATCGCCTTCCGGGTCGTGAGCCAGGCGAAATATGCGGAATGGCTCGCGGCGGCGAAGAAGAATTTCTCGGCTCTGACACCGGCCAAGCCGGTTCGTTACGCCGACAACGCGCTCGACGTTGATGCGCAACACTGAATAATGGATCGAGACTGTTCCCCGGTTGCGCGTAGCCTTCGGTGCTCCGCGGGCCGGGGACAACTCCTAATCATAAATGCTAGGAGAGCCTGTCCGTCCTAGAAACTCGGTCCAAATTACCGGGAAGGGCATGGCTCTTAAATACACACCGAGGGACCCGAGATGGCGACGACCGCGACTGCCCATCACGAGGCGCATGCTCATCCGACAGGATGGCGGCGCTTCCTGTTCTCCACGAATCACAAAGATATCGGCACGCTCTACATTATCTTCGCGCTCTGCGCCGGCGTCATCGGCGGCGCGCTCTCAATCGCGATGCGCATGGAGCTGCAGGAGCCGGGCATTCAGATTTTCCCCTTTCTTGCGAAAATTCTCAGCGGTGCCACGCCCGACACCGCCGTCGATGCGGCCAAGAATCTCTATAACGTCTTCATCACCGCGCATGGCCTCATCATGATCTTCTTCATGGTCATGCCGGCGCTCATCGGCGGCTTCGGCAATTGGTTCGTTCCGATCATGATCGGCGCGCCCGACATGGCCTTCCCGCGGATGAACAATATCTCGTTCTGGCTGCTGCCTGCTTCCTTCTCGCTGCTCCTCATCTCGATGTTCGTCGATGGCGCGCCGGGTATGAAGGGCTTCGGCGGTGGCTGGGTGATGTATCCACCCTTCTCGTCGACGCTAGGCACGCCAGGACCGTCGATGGATTTCGTGATTCTGTCGGTCCATCTGGCTGGCGCCTCGTCGATCCTCGGCGCGATCAATTTCATCACCACCATTTTCAACATGCGCGCGCCCGGCATGACGCTGCATAAGATGCCG
>DAIESR010000267.1 GCA_027346205.1 Beijerinckiaceae bacterium | reverse complement strand
ATAGCCGGGCGTGATGAAAATATCCGTCTCGCCGATAAAGGGAAGCACTGTCCCATCTTCGCGCGTTGCCGTCTCGATGAGGCGCAGCGCGGTGGTGCCGATGGCGACGATGCGACCGCCCGCGGTGCGCGCCGCATTCATGGCCGCCGCGGTTGCTTCGCTCACCATGCCCCATTCCGCATGCATGCGATGTCCGCTCGTATCATTGGCCTTCACCGGCAGGAATGTGCCGGCACCGACATGCAGAGTGACATACGCGATTTCCACGCCGCGCGCGCGGATCGCGGCGACAAGCTCCAGCGTGAAATGCAGGCTCGCTGTCGGCGCCGCGACAGCCCCGCTGTGGCGCGCGAAGAGCGTCTGATAATCTTGGACGTCGCTCGCATCGGTCGGGCGTTTGCCGGCGATATAAGGCGGTAGAGGCACCTGTCCGAGATTTTCGATCGCCTGATCGAGCCCTGCACCCGAAAGCGCGAAGACAAGCCGGACCTCGCCCTCGCTATGCGCGTCGGTAACCTCGGCTTCGAGAGCCGTGTGGTCTTCATTTGAAAAGATGATTTTGTCGCCGGCCTTCAATTTCTTCGCGGGCCGCGCGAAGGCGCGCCAGATGTTGGGCGTCTCGCGCCGATGCAGCAGAATTTCGACCTTGGCGGAGAGGGTGCCGCGATGCCGGATACCTTCGAGCCTCGCGGGAATGACCCGCGTATCATTGACGATGAGGAGATCGGCTGGCTGCAATATGTTAGGCAGATCGCGGATACCGCGATCGTCGAGCCGAGGCTCGGTCTGCGGATCGACGACGAGCATGCGGGCGGCATCGCGCGGCGCAACAGGGCGCAGCGCGATGCGCTCCGGTGGTAGATCGAAGTCGAAAAGATCGACACGCATTATGTCAAGCTGGACGTCATTCAGCCGCGTCGGATGCGGCTCTCATCATCATGCTCCGACGCGGTTCCATCAGCTTCTCTCGATCCGGTCGCAGGCGCGTTCAGCTCACGGTCGCGGAAACGATCTTGTCGGGGTCCTTGACCGGCTCGCCGCGCTTGATCTTGTCGACATTTTCCATGCCCGAGACAACCTGGCCCCAGACCGTATATTGCTTGTCGAGAAAACGTGCGTCGGTGAAGCAGATGAAGAATTGCGAATTGGCGGAATCGGGATTTTGTGCCCGCGCCATGGAGCAGGTGCCGCGCACATGAGCTTCGGCGTTGAACTCGGCCTTGAGGTTCGGATATTTTGAGCCGCCGGTGCCGGTGCCGAGCGGGCAGCCCGTCTGTGCCATGAAGCCTTCGATCACCCGATGGAAGACGATGCCGTCGTAGAATTTCTCGTCGACGAGCTTCTTGATATGGGCGACATGGCCGGGGGCGAGATCTGGCCGCATCTGGATGACGACGGGTCCCTGCGTGGTTTCGAGCGTGAGCGTGTTACCGGGTTCGACCTCGGCCATGATGAACCTCCTATTTTGGGAATTGCGGCTTGCAATAGCCGAAGCGGGCCGGAAGGTAAACCTGTGGCCCGGCCTCGACGGCTTTTAGCGCGGCTCCGTGCGCCGTCAGCGGGCCTTGCTCGCTTGCGCGTCGGTGGCGAGCTGCATCTTTATGATCTTGTCGGGATGGCTGACTATGCCGTTTTCAGCCTGCGAGCCCTTCTTGATCTTGTCGACCACATCCATGCCGGAGGTCACTTGGCCGATGATCGTATATTGGCCATCGAGATTGGGTGCGGGAGCGTAGCAGATAAAGAATTGCGAATTGGCGGAATTCGGATTGCTCGTCCGCGCCATGCCCAAAGTCCCGCGGACAAAATGCGCCTTATGCGTAAACTCCGCCGGTAGATCGGGGAGCTTGGACCCGCCAGAGCCGGTGCCGGTCGGGTCGCCGGTCTGGGCCATGAAGCCCGCGATCACGCGATGGAAGACGATGCCATTGTAGAAACCTTGGCTCGTCAGCGTCTTGATCTGGGCCACGGCCTGCGGGGCGAGATCGGGGCGCAGAAGAATGGTGACCCTGCCGTCCTTCGTGTCGAGATAGACGGTGTTCTTGAGATCGGGGGCCGCGGCGAGCGGCGTGGCGCTGAGCGCGAACAAAAGCGCGGCGAAAAGGCTGCGGCGGTTCATCCTCATCAATCGATCCTCTTTATTTGGAAGCGCGAATCTTGGCAACCAGTGTCTCGGCAACCTTTTGCGGCACGAAGCTCGAAATGTCACCGCCGAGAAGCGCGATCTGACGGACCAATGTCGCGGTAATGTGGCGGACCCCCGGCGAGGCGGGCAGAAACAAGGTCTGGATCTCCGGCGCCATCGCCGCATTCATGCCGGCCATCTGCATTTCATAATCGAGATCCGAACCGTCGCGCAGGCCGCGCAGCAGGATGGCGGCGCCTGCCGTTCGCGCCGCTTCGACCGCGAGGCCGGAAAAAGTCAAAACCGAAAGCCGGCAGGATTGGCTCGTAAGCAGCTCTTCGCAACATTGGCGCACCAGTTCGGCGCGTTCCTCGGCGCTGAGCAGAGGCGTCTTGCCGGGATGGACGCCGATGGCCACCACGATCTCGTCGCAAAAGCCTGTGGCGGCGCGGAGGATATCGACATGGCCATTGGTCAGAGGATCGAATGTCCCAGTGTAGAGCGCTTTGCGGTTCATGCGGGCCTTGAGGATAGGCTGTGGTCGAGGTCTATCCTGCATGATCGGCGGGAGGATGTCCAAAAGCAGCGCAAAGAACGTGCTCTCATTGTTTGAAGTAGAGCCGGTTTGTCCAATGCGGCACGAAGGTCTTCGGCGCGCGTCCTTTCGCAACCGCACGTTAACCTTAACGATCTCAAATCTGGATCTGATTCATATGCTGCCAATCGCATGCCTTATGGGCATGCACCACATTGACCCCCATAGTATCCCATGATATCCCATATTATCCCGTCAGCAGGCACAGGGGCGTTCGCGGTCCCGACAGCTTGCCATGCGGATGCTGGTTCGCGCGGCGCTGCCGCTGCGCGCCTGCGTGCCAAAGTTCATTGGGCCAAAGTTGATTGGGCCAAAGAGTGTGGGGCCGATTGGCGTGGACCGGTTCGTCTCGCAATTTACCAACCGGCTCGATGCGAAGGGCAGGGTCTCGATCCCGGCCAGCTTTCGGGCGGTGCTGGCGCGCGACGGGTTCGAAGGGCTCTTCGTCCATCCTTCGCTCGATGCGGAGGCGGTCGACTGCGGCGGTCATGCGTTATTGCGGGAGATCGATCAGCTCCTGGCGCGTCACGCGCCTTATTCCGAGGAGCGGGATGTTCTCTCGACAGCGTTGTTCGGTGCGAGCGAAATCTTGAAAGTCGATTCGGAAGGGCGTGTGACCCTGACCGAGACGATCAAATCCTATGCGGGCATCACCTCGGAGGTGAGCTTCGTCGGGCAGGGGGACAAGTTTCAGATTTGGGAACCGGGCCGTTTCCGGGCGCATTTCGAAGAGGCCAGAAAT
>DAIESR010000257.1 GCA_027346205.1 Beijerinckiaceae bacterium | reverse complement strand
GGGTCCCGCCGCGGAGATCGTCGGGAAGGACACATCCTTCAATTTGCGGGATTTGCGGCGGAAGGTCTCGAGCGCTTGCGCGGCGTCGATTTCCGTGAGCTTGCCCTTGCGCGCTTCATTATCGAACCAGTGGAGAAAGCGCACCACGCCGATGGCGTCGCGCAATTGCGCCCGGCGCGCACCCTCGAGTTCCGCTTGGTTCTTGCGGGCCTTCATCAACGCGATCGGGTCCTGCGCGATATCCGCCGAACCGCCGGCCTCTTGCAACGCTTTGGTGAGCTTCACCGGCACGGTCGCCGCATCGAAGAGGATTCGCTGCTTCTGCCGGCCGAACGCGACGAGATCAGCTTCGAGACTGTCCGGCTCGGCGAGCGTGGCGAGGCCCGACAAATAGGCGCCAAGATCATCGTCGAGCTTGGCTGGCGCTATATAGAGGCGCGGCAGCCCGTCCGCCGGGATCAGCGCGAAACAGAGCGGCAGCGGCGTATGGGCGACATCCTTGCCACGGATGTTGAAGGCCCAGGCGACAGCATGCGGATCGCTGACGAGCAGCGCATCGGCCTTGCCGAGCGCCTTGGCGATACGCGCGAGCTTTTGCGGCGCGGGCTCGCCGGCAAGGCGCAAGGGATGGCGGTTCACTTGACCTTGCGGGGGCACCGGCCGGTCGGTCCAGATCGCGTCGATCGGATTGGGCTCGATGGCGACGAGTTCAGCGCCGGCCGCCGTGGTGGCCGCTTCGAATCGCGCGATTTGGCCCGGCGTATGGAGCCAAGGATCGTAGCCGAGCTTCTGCCCCGCGACCAAATTCTGTTCCAGCCATTTGTCCGGGCTGGTGGTGGCGAGGGGAACTGGCGTGACGAGCGCGAGATCGACCTGGTCGCGCACCTGAAGCGTGTAGCGTCCGTCGACGAAGAGGGCGGTATAATCCTGGAAGATGGCCGCGAGCCCGGCCGAGCCCGTGAAGCCGGTGAGCCAGGCGAGCCGTTCCTCGCTCGGCGCCACATATTCATTCTGCTGCCGGTCGGCGCGTGGAACGAGAAAGCCGTCCAGCCCCAGTCTGCCAAGCTCGGCCCGCAAGGCGCCGATCCGCGTCGCGCCTTGCGAGGGATCGGCTGTGTCTTCGAAGGTTTGGAAGAGGCTTTCGAACATGTGTCGCTCGTTTGGAATGTGCCGGCAAGCTGGCAACCTGCCGAGAGCTTATCTCATCGCGCTCATTCTGAGGAGGCGCGGAAAGTGCCACCTCGAAAGGGCAGGGCGTCGGCTCACGGGTACTGGCTTGAAAGCAAGCTTCATGCATTCTCGCCGGACGATTCGTCGAGGCAATGGCCCGGCTGGGCCTTGGCGGCCCAGCGCGGACCGAGGTCGTGCATTTGCGCTTCGAGACATTCGACATCGAGCTTTACCGCGGCACCGCCGGAAAAAGTCAGGATCACCTGGCCGGCGGGCGTATCGTTCGGAAAAAAGCGAATGCTCAGAAGACTGAGGCAGGTGTCGCCGGCGCTTTGATCGAAGCCTGTCAGCGCTGCCTTCAGAACGCGCTCGAAATGCAGGCCGGTGCAGCAGCGCTCCTTCTTGCCCGATGTGATGCCGGGCCAGTCGAAGCGCGCCGCAAGCAGGGCGAAACGCTTCGTCTGCGGCAGAAATGCCATGTCTTTGACCTTGACGATGGCATCCTGCAAATGCGCGGAGACCACCGCGAGGTCTTCCTCGTCCAGCGTAATGAGACGCAGCGACTCAGACATGAATCCTTGGCTCCCGAGGGCCTGCTCTAATTGTTCGAAACAGCGCCGATTTCTGTCTTTCAACGGTTTCGCGGTCAATTCGATCCAGAGATGCGTTCGATGATCGCGCCGCAGGCGCCGAGCTTCTTCTCCAAATGTTCGAAGCCGCGGTCGAGATGATAGACGCGGTTGACGACGGTTTCGCCGCGCGCCGCCAGAGCCGCGATGACGAGCGAGACGGAGGCGCGCAGATCGGTCGCCATCACTGGCGCGCCTTGGAGTTCGGCCACGCCATCGACCAGAGCGACATCGCCTTCGAGCCTGATATGGGCACCGAGCCGGGCGAGTTCTTGAACATGCATGAAGCGGTTTTCGAAAATCGTCTCGGTAATCCGCGACTGGCCCATGGCTTTCGTCATCAAGGCCATGAATTGCGCCTGCAGATCGGTGGGAAAGCCCGGGAAGGGCGCTGTCGTCACGTCGACGGGCGAGAGGCCAGCGCCATTGCGGCGCACCCGAATGCCGAGATTGTTTGAGGAAATTTCCGCACCGGCCTGAGCCAGCGTGTCGAGCGCGCTCTGCAGCAGATCCGGTTGCGCCCGTTCGAGCAGCACATCGCCGCCGGTCATGGCAACCGCCATGGCGTAAGTTCCGGCCTCGATCCGGTCGGGCAGCACGGCATGATGCGCGCCCGAGAGAGAGGCGACACCTTCGATTTCGATCGTCGCCTGCCCGATGCCTTTGATCTTGGCGCCCATTTTCGAAAGGCAGGCCGCGACATCGGCGACTTCCGGCTCGCGAGCAGCATTCTTGATGAGCGTATGGCCTTTCGCGAGCGAAGCTGCCATCAGCGCCGTATGGGTACCGCCAACCGTGACTTTTGGAAACTCGATTTCCGCGCCGACGAGGCCTTTCGGCGCCTTGGCATGGACATAGCCGGACTCGATGTCGATCGTGGCGCCGAGCTTTTCGAGCACCATGAGCAGAAGATCGACCGGCCGCGTGCCGATGGCGCAGCCGCCGGGGAGCGACACGCGCGCCTCGCCCACGCGGGCGAGAAGCGGCGCGATGACCCAGAAGCTCGCCCGCATTTTCGAGACGAGATCATAGGGGGCCGTGAAGTCGACGATGCGCCGCGCCGAAAGATGCAGAGTACGCGCGGCATGGGGCTCGTCGCCCGGCCGCCGCCCATCGACGGAATAATCGACGCCATGATGACTCAAGATCTGCAGGAGCATGCCGACATCGGCGACGCTCGGCGTATTTTCGAGCGTCAGTGTCTCTTCGGTCAGCAAAGAAGCGATCATCAGCGGCAGAGCCGCATTCTTGGCGCCCGAGATCTGAATATTGCCTTCGAGCGTCCGGCCCCCCACGATGCGGATGCGATCCATTACCCCCCCTTCGAGAAAGTCCGTCGTCGATCTACTGGCTATTGCTTATCGAGCCGCCGTCGACGGGACAGGCGCTTCGCCTTGCCGTTCCGGATCGGAGACCAAGCCTTCATTTGTTCAAATGCCGTCCGTGATGTCGCTGTCGGACGGGTTTTTCGGTGTGCGGGCCTCTCGGCCACGGCCGGATCGGCCGCCGCGGCATAGTGCCGAAATTTACGCTGATGCTTTACACACTGGAGCTAGGCTTTTTGGAGGCCTGCTCGGCCATGGACGCGCACTGCGTCTCGTCTGCCTGTTCGGAATGGATGGGCTCCTCCTATTTTTCGGATCTGGGGGCTGTCGCCGAATTTGGCTTGTTTCCTTCCAGCAATGGGGTGACCGATCCGCAGGCGATGGTGCTGCGCCCCACACGCTGCGCCTTGCGACGGCGCAAATTCTCCCGCAAAG
>DAIESR010000196.1 GCA_027346205.1 Beijerinckiaceae bacterium | reverse complement strand
TCGTCGCAGCCGGAAGCCGCGCCGCCCATGATGCCGGCAAGCGATTCGACGCCAAGATCATCGGCGATGACGACGATATTTTCGTCGAGCTGATAGGTGAGGCCGTCCAGCGCCAGCAAAGTTTCGCCCGCGCGCGCGCGCCGCACGCTGATATTGCCATTGATTTTCTTGGCGTCGAAGACATGCAGCGGCCGGGCCCGATCGAAGGCGAGGAAATTGGTGATGTCGACGAGCGCATTGATCGGCCGCAGACCGATTGAGAGAAGCCTTTTTTTGAGCCAGTCGGGGCTCGGTCCATTGCGAACGCCGCGCACGAGACGCAGAGCGAAGGCCGGCGCCAGATGCGCATCGGCATCTGAAAAATCAAGCGAGACGCCGACCGGGCAGGGGAATTGGCCCGCGACGGGCGCAATGGGCGGCGTGATCAGGCGGCCGAGACCGGCAGCGGCGAGATCACGGGCGATGCCCGCGACGCCCATGGCATCGGGCCGGTTCGGGGTCAGATTAATGTCGATGACAGGATCATCGAGCCCAGCCCATTGCACATAGGCGGCACCGACGGGCGCGTCATCTGGCAGCTCGATGATCCCGTCATGATCCTCGGAAAGTTCGAGTTCGGCGCCAGAACAGAGCATGCCGAGGGATTCGACGCCGCGGATCACGCCTTTGCCGAGGGTGATCTTCTTCGCCGGAATATAGGTGCCGGGCGGCGCGAAGACCGAACGCAGGCCCGTGCGGGCATTGGGCGCGCCGCAGACCACCTGGACCGGCTGGCCGGTGCCGATGTCGACCGAGCATACGCGCAAGCGGTCGGCATTGGGATGCGGCTTGGCCTCGATGACGGCGGCGACGATGAAATCCTTGAGAGATGCCGCAGGATTATGCACATGCTCGACCTCAAGGCCGATCTTCGTCAATGTCGCGACGATCGTGTCGAGGTCGGCCTCGGTTTTGAGATGCTGCTTGAGCCAGGAAAGCGTGAATTTCATCGATCGTCCAATCGGAGCGCAAAGCCGTGGCCCTTTCAGGTCGGCTTAGGACTGCGCTCTTATGGCATGATTGCATCCGGTTGAATGGCAGTCACGCCTTAGCCTTTTGTTTTAGAGCCGATCAGTTGATCGGCAAAGCGGCGCCCGTCTTGCGATAGCGGCCGAGATAGGTCGGGACCAGTGCTTCGAAGGATTCCGGCATGATGCCGAGCCCTGGCAAAGTGCGCTGCTCCACAGTCGCCTGGTTGCTCACGATATTGTCGCTCTTCAACAGGTCGACTTCATCGCGGGTGAGGGCGAAAATCTCCGGGAAGAGGCCGAAAGAGGCCTTCATCGCGATCTCGGTCGCCGCGCCCATCCAGTGCGCGAGGCCAAAGGGAATCGGGACAAGAAGACGCCGGCGTTCGGTCACGCGCAGAACAAAGGTGATGATCTCGCGCAGGCTCGCGACCTTTGGCCCGCCGAGTTCATAGGTCCGGCCGGCCTGTGCCTTGCCGTCGAGGGTGAGCGCAATGGCCTCGGCGACATCGCCGACATAGACGGGCTGCAGCTTGGTGTTGCCGCCGCCGATCAGGGGCAAGGCCGGCATGAGCCGCGCCATGGCGGCGAAGCGGTTGAAGAGGTTGTCCTCCGGCCCGAAAACCACCGAGGGCCGCAAGATAATCGCCTGAGGAAGCGTCTCCCGCACCGCAGCCTCGCCGGCTGCCTTGCTCTTGGCATAGAGTGAAAGCGCGTCAGGCGCCGCGCCGAGTGCGGAAATATGCGTAAAATTGGTGATCCCTGCCGCCTTGGCCGCTTCGGCTACGGTGCCGACGCCATGATGATTCACCGCCTCGAACGTCTGCGCGCCGCGCTCGCGCAAAATGCCGACGAGATTGACGACGGCATCGGCGTTCTGGAGCGCGGGAAGAATCGACTCGGGATAGCGGAGATTGGCTTGGACCGCATGAATCTGGCCCACGCGGCCGGAGGGCTGGACATGGAAGGCGAGATCAGGGCGGCGTGTCGCAATGCGGATCCGCCAGCCGTGCCGCGCCAAGGCATGCGCGACATGCCGTCCAAGAAAGCCGGAACCGCCGAAAATCGTCACCAGACGGTCGGATCGCGTCACAGGAGTCCTCTTCAAAGCTTGATCAGTAGGGCAGATGTCCTGCCGCGTGCCTTTCTAGAGCATGTCCCGGAAAAGTTGAAAGACTTTTCCGATTGAGGACATGCCCTAATTGTTTGATGTAGAGCCGATTTGACCCGTCCATGTGGATCGCGAGAGATTCCACATGGGCGGGATCGGCTCTAGATGTGAACTTTCAGGAGGTTGTCCATTCGGCCCTGACCGAGGAAGCTGGAGTTGCGAAGCTTCAGAGTTCGAGGGAGAACCGAATGGACATCCATAAGAATGCCCGTCTGACCCCGCATAGTCGAGCCGAATTG
>DAIESR010000220.1 GCA_027346205.1 Beijerinckiaceae bacterium | reverse complement strand
CTTTGCTCAAGCCTGCCGGTTTTAGCGCCACACCCGCCTCCGCGGACGCAACGCCGTCGCCGGCGCGCGATATCCGCGACTCCCCGACGCACGCAAACGCCAAGATGAAGCCGAACAGCAACGGGGTGAACGAAACCTTCAACATGTCTCGCGTCCGCGACCCGGAATTACGCCTATGGAACATGGCGCAACCATATTACTTCCGTCGTCGTAGGGCACAGTGCGTGAAGAAACTTGCGCCGGCCTGATGGCTATCGCGGCAGTTCACTGAATGACGAGATCGGCCTGTAGCGCTCCGGCCGTCTTGATCGCTTGAAGAATGGCAATAATACCCGCAGGCCTCAGGCCGATCTGATTAAGGCCGCTGACAAGAGTCCGCAGATTGGCGCCATGCACGATGGAGATCGCCCCGCCCTGCTGAGCAACGTCCACCTGTGTCTGCGGCGTCACCTTCGTTCGCCCACGCGAGAAGGGAGCCGGTTGCGAAACATTTGGCGTCTCGGTGATGCGCACGGTGACATTCCCATAGGTGACTGCGACCGTGGATACCTGAACATCCTGGCCGATCACGACCGTGCCGCTGCGCGCATCGATCACCACACGCGCCGGCATGTCTGGCTGCACCAGCAATTCTCCGATCTCAGCCATGAAACGTGCAGCACCGACGCTCTTGGGCTTGATCAAGCCGATGGAACGCTGATCCTCCTCATGGGCGACAATCATGCTGTAATGAGCGCGCGTATAGGCATTGATCGCATCGACGATTCGCACCGCGGTGTTGAAATCGGGATTTCTCAATTCGAGAGTGAGTTGACCAATGTCGCGGAATCGGCCGGGAACCTCACGCTCGACGAGCGCCCCATTCGGAATGCGGCCGGTGGTCGGCACATTCTGAGTAACGCTTTGCGCTTGCCCGGCTGCGGAGAAGCCCGAGACATTCACCTGCCCCTGAGCGATCGCATAAGTCCGCCCATCAATGCCCGTAAGAGACGTCAAGACCAAAGTACCGCCCATGAGCGAGGTCGCGTCGCCGAGCGAGGAAACATTGACGTCGATTCGCGTGCCAGGTGTGACAAAGGGCGGCAAATCGGCGGTGACGAGCACAGCGGCGACATTGAGCGTGCGCATATTGCCGTCGCCATGCACATTGACGCCGAGCCGATCGAGCATCGACTGAAGAGCTTGCTGGGTGAAGGTCGAGTTACGCAAAGTGTCGCCGGAATTCTGCAGGCCAACGACAAGGCCATAGCCGACGAGCTGATTGTCACGCACCCCTTGAAGGGCCGCGATATCCTTGATGCGAACGACCGCATTTGCGCCGATACTGGCGAGACAGAAGATCAAGATGAGCGTGAATCGTAGCATCAGCCACCGACCCGCACCGATCCATCGGCTTGGACGATCCCCGATATTGTTGTGCCGCTGTCGGGATTGCGCACTGAGATTACCTCCCCCACGCTTCCCGCTTGAAGCGCGATGGCGTAGGTCTCGATGAGGAGCCCGCCTTGATGAAACACCACTCTGACCTTCGTTCCATTGGAAATGGCATTGGGATCGGTAACGGCATTGACCGGAATTGGCACGCCCGGCAGCAAAGTATGACGCGCCAATTTGCCGACGAGCGCGAGGCGCGAATTGATTACGCCGCTTTGCGGCACTTGCGCATTGCCCGCAAACTCTTCGTCGACCAGGTAGGAATTTCTAATCTCGTCGCCGGGATAGAGAGTGATCGTCGGAACCGGCAAAACATTGCCAGGGCCCGCGAAAGCCGTCGCACCGAAGGATGCCGCGGCCACACAGCCCAACAGCAAGCTACGCATGCTAAGAAGCGCGACGCCTCTCATTATCATGCCTCACCCCAGGTTCTTGGTCAGCGTCTGCGACATTTGATCAGCGGCCTGCATGACCTTCGAGTTCATCTCATAGGCGCGCTGCGCGGTGATCAAATCAGTAATTTCCTTCACTGGATCGACATTCGATGCTTCGAGATAACCTTGCTGCATCAAGGCAAAGCCGGGATCACCGGGAACACCCGCGACAGGCTGACCCGAAGCTTCGGTTTGCTTAAAGAGATTATTGCCCATCGGCGCCAAGCCGCCTTCATTAGCGAAATTGGCCAAGGACAACTGACCAATCTGCTGCGGCGCTGTTTGCCCCGCCAAGGTGACCGAGACCATGCCTGATTGGTTGACCGTAACGCCCACAGCATTAGTCGGAATGGTCATCGTCGGATTCACGAGATAGCCATCGGACGTAACGAGCTGACCATTGGCATTGGTCGCAAAGGCGCCGTCGCGCGTATAGAGCGTATTGCCATCGGGACCTGTCACTTGGAAGAAGCCACGGCCGTTGAGCGCGAGATCCAAACTGTTGCCGGTGTTCGTCAAGGCACCCTGAATGTGGAGATCGCGAACCGCCGCTGTGCGGACACCGAGACCAACCAACGCACCCTCGGGAATCGTGTTGTTGGCACCACGACTCGAAACACCCGGCAACCGCTCGGCTTGATACATGAGATCCGTAAATTCGGCGCGCGCGCGCTTGAAGCCTGTCGTATTGATATTCGCGATATTATTGGCGATCACCTCGACATTCAGCTGCTGCGCCGCCATGCCCGTTGCCGCGATAGAAAGTACTCTCATGTCACGTCACGCCTCTTCAAATCGCCAATTTCAAATCGCCATGCGGCTGACTTCTTGATAGGCTGAGACAAGCTTGTCGCGGATAGCGAGCGCCGTCTGCAACGCCCCCTGGGCATCGAGAACCGAGCCAACCACCTGCTGCACTGGCATCTTACCTTCAATTCCAGAGATCGCGGCCGCCTCGCCTGTTTTAAGCTTGCTCACCGTATCATTGGTTACCTGCGCCAAAACAGAACTGAAATCTGTCGCCGAACTATTCGCACCGCCGGACAGAAAACCGACCGCATTGCCAGCAATGTCACCGACGACTTGCGAAGCCACGGGAGCAAGAATCGAAAGCGCTGGGATCATCACGAATTCCTCAAGAGATCGACAGTCATCGTATAGAGCGCACGGCCCTGCTTGATCACTTCGAGATTAGCCGTATAGGATCGATTGGCCTCACGCATATCAGCCATCTCCATCAGGAGATTGACATTGGGCAGCTTGACGAAGCCCTTCTTGTCGGCACCTGGATTACCTGGATCATATTCGACTTTATAGGGCGCCGTATCGTAGCCGACGTTCTTGACTCGCACGAGATCGACACCGGCGGCACGATCCATTTCCGACTCAAAAGTGACGGTCTTGCGCGTATATGGAGCGCCGCCCGGCGTCGCCGCGGTCGAATTCGCATTGGCCATATTTTCCGCAACGACGCGCAGTCGCGCCGATTGCGCCTCGAGTCCCGAGGATGCGACTACGATTGACGCTCCGATCGGATCAATCATGCCACCCCCTTAACACTCATCGCCAGCATCTGACCGAAGGCCTTTCTGACCGCCATATTCAACGAATAGGCGCGATTAACCTCGTTAGCGTTGAGCATCTCCTGCTCCAAGCTCACGGAATTGCCGGAATATGTCACCTCCCAAGGCGCGCTCTCCTTTTCGGAAATCGATGAGAGACCTAACAGATCGGGAGACAAATGATCGGGATTGGTCGCCGCCATCTGTACTCCAGCCGCGTCCAACACCTGGCTGAAAGGACGAACTTCCAGCGCCTTGTAACCCGGCGTATTAGCATTGGCGACATTCTCGGCGACGGCGGCTTGGCGGATAGCGAGCCAGCGCGCCTGTGTCGAAGCGAGACTGAAAAGATAAAGCGGTCCCACGATCGCGCCACCCTATTGAACCCCTCATCATCTCTAAGATCAAAATCTTGCCCCAGGCTGGCTCGCGCAGCGGAGCGCCGCGAAACAAATGCCAATCAAGCATTCGAAGCCCGCCCCAACTGCCGGCACAAGACGCATCGACGACCCCAGACCCCGAGCAACGCCGTAGCTCCCCGCGATTACCCGAGAAAAATCAATATGATGAGGCAGCTCGGCGACGCACGTCATCACAGCAGACGGAGCGGCACGATACTCGTAAGGGATGAGCGTGTTTCAGACTGCCGGCGCGCCGAGCCTGGCATCGGCGATGGCCGCGACCAGATGACGAATATCGTCTTCTGGTCCATCCGAGGGCGCATCGACACTCAGCGATCGAACGACGACCGTAGCATGACAGTCGCGCAAGACGAGATTGAAAGAAACGGTGACGTGATGATGATGGAAATCCATATCGAGGATGATGGCGGGCGGCCGATCCCATTCGATTTCGTAATCCGCCGCGCAGCCATAGGACAGCGTCCCATGCTTAAAGTACAGCTCCATCGACGAATTGACGATATCTCGAATATTGCCGAACTGCTCAAGATGAATGAACGAGATGAAATCAGCCACATTGATCAGCCGCAACTCGGCCGCGACTTCCCTTATGCCATCGGCGATGGCCTTGGCGCGAATAGCAAAATCGTCGTCGCGGGAATCCACCGACATCGGCAACTCTCAATTGGCCACGCCACGCCGCGGCTCATGCTTTTGAAGAAAATGGATAAGTTCCGCAACGGCTCTATAGAATTCTGGCGGAATCATCCGATCGACTTCGACACTGTCATACATGGACCTTGCGAGAGCCTTGTCCTCTATTATCGGAATGTTGTGTTCTTCAGCTACTTGCCGAATCCGTAATGCGATAATGTCCTTGCCCTTAGCGAGCACACGCGGCGCACCGCCATCTTCTCTCACATAGCGCAATGCGATCGCATAATGCGTCGGATTGGCAACCACCAGCGTAGCCTGCGCCACAGCGGCGATCATACTACGACGCCGCCGATCGAGAGCGAGCGAACGCATTCGCGCTTTCATCAAAGGATCGCCCTCGATCTGCTTCAGCTCGTCCTTCACTTCTTGACGAGTCATCCGCAGCTCCTGGCGCCAATGGACTCGCGACCAGACGAGATCAGCTGTGACGAGAAGCAAAGTCGCAATTGCTATACCCGCGATGAGGCGTGTGGCAATCCCTGCGATAAGATTGGGAATTGCCTCCGGTTCGACGAACATGGCGTTGGTGAACTGCCCCTTGTCTTCCTGCAGCAGCGCGTAGATCACTAGGCTAATCGCCAAGAATTTGGCTAAACTCTTCAAAAACTCTGTTTGGCCTCGGAAGCCGAAAAGACGGTGCCAGCCCTCCATCGGCGAGATTCGCGAAAGGTCCGGCCGAATACGCTCCAAGACAAGGCGCGGCGCATTTTGTGAGATGGAAGCACCCACGCCTGTGCCGATGAGAATGACAAAAATCGGGATGAACAGCGGGACAATCGCCGTCAGCAGTGCGTAACTAAGCGCCACGAAATCGGCGCCATTATGAAGCCGCCATGCACTCGCCTGATCAAGCAGGCGCGCCAGCGCTAAGGTCGTCTTCAGAGCTCCAGCATTGAGGAAGAAGGCCATGATCACCAATAGGCCTATCATGAAGGCGAAAATCGCAACTTCCCGCGAAACCGGCACATTGCCGCGTTCCAGCGCATCGTGAACTTTCTTATCGGTCGCCGGCTCGGTTTTGCTGGCCCGATCGGGCTTGTCAGCCATATCGGTTCTTTACCTCATCACACGAAATCGTCGTCGTCATCCGCGGAGTTGAGCTCGATCTCGCCACGCTCGGACATTTCGAGGGCCAGTTCGGCGATCATACGTCGCGCCTTGACGACATCGCGATGCGCCGCCGGCCCACCGCCGGTGAGTTCGGATTCAACCATGCGGCGCGCTCTGCTCGACAGCGTCGATAGCATCGCATCACGAAATCCCGGGTCCGTGCCCTTCAAGGCGAGCACAACGCGCTCCGTGGGAACCTGATCGAACAGGATCATTCGCGCCCGCGGCTGCAATTTGATGAGGTCGTCAAAAGTGAAGAGGAGGCCACGCAGCGTTTCCGCCGCCTTCGGCCGCACTTCCGCAAGGCTCTGCAGAACATCCTCCATCTGCTCGCGCTCCATCTTATTGATGATGTCGGCCATTCGCGAATTGTGAACGGCGCGGTTGTTACGCGAGACATTGACGAGCAGATCATCCTGCAACGTACTTTCGAGGACGCGCATGACCGGCTCCATGACGAGGGCGATCCCCACCATGCGCCGCATCAGTTCATTGCGCAGATCGCGCGGCAATTGCGCCATGACTTTGGCGGCGCAAGCCGGCGTCACCTTGGAAAGAATGGCGGCAACTGTCTGCGGATGTTCCTTGATTAGATAGCCGGCGAAGAGATTTTCGGAGACATTCGACAGACGCTGCCAGATCGAATGATTAGAATTGCCCATGACATCCGACATGATGTCGGAAATCTCTTCCGCGGACAGAACCCCCGAGAGAAGCTGC
>DAIESR010000214.1 GCA_027346205.1 Beijerinckiaceae bacterium | reverse complement strand
GAAGCCCGTCGATTTGCTCATCGCGCGGGCGCTCCTCGAAACTCTCGCCTCCTGCACCGCAGCAATCACTCTTATGATCCTTCTCTGGCTTCATGGAACCAATTTCATGCCACGGGATCCGGTTCAAGCGGCTTTCGCCTATGGGGCTTCCGTTCTCTTCGGCTTCGGCATGGGTATTCTAAATGGGCTTATTGGCCTGGCATTCCAGGGATGGGTTCTTGGCTATGTGGCCGTTCTCATCGGCTTCTACATTGCATCAGGCATTTATTTCGTTCCTGATTTTTTACCTGCCGGCGTCCAATATTATCTGAGCTTCAATCCTCTGCTCCATGCGGTCTCATGGATGCGATCGGCCTATTATCCAGGCTACAGCGCGCATCTCTTGGACAAGACCTATCTCTTGTCCTGGGGAGTTTGCACCACCTTTGCCGGTCTTTTGATCGAGAGGCTCGTTCGCGGCCGCGTGCTCAAGAATTAATTATAGGCACTTACGTCAATCGCCAATCTCATCGGCAACTTGGCTCTGATGCCTCAGATATCCAATCGGAGAGCTTTTGGAACCGTGACGGCTCGGCGCGCATTGGACTATGCTGGCGCGACCGCAGATAAATTTCGCGGCCGGTCAAGGAGGACAATATGGCCTTGCCCATAAAGCCTTTGCCCATCATCCGCCTCTTCGCATGCGTCACTGCCCTTGCCGGCTTTGTCGCTCTCGCGCCAAGGCTCGCGGCGCAAGACATGATGCGCGGCCTCGATCTAAGTTCGCCAGAATATACGACAGCCGAGATGACGCGCGCCGACATCCAAAAGATACTCGCCTCCGGCAAGAAGCCCAATCTTTCGTCGAAAAGCCTCAACGGGCTCGATCTCTCGGGCCTCGATTTTTCCGGCGTGAATTTCCGCGCGGCCCGAATCAACAAAACGAAATTCGCCGGTGCCAAGCTCGAAGGCGCCATATTGGATCAGACCTGGGCGATCGGAGCGGATTTCGCCGGCGCCGATCTCTCCCGTGCATCGCTTTTCGCGGCGCAGATGCAAAAGTCGAATTTCGACAATGCCGATCTCTCCCATGCACGCATCGCCGGCGATTTTTCCGGCGCACAGATGCGCAAGACGAAATTCATGGGTGCCAATCTTTCGGCCGGTATGACGAATCAGTCCATGGGTCTCATGCGGGCGGTGCTGCGCTCCGCGGATCTCCGGGGCGCCGATTTCGAAGGTGCCAATATGGCGCGCACCGATCTCGAATTTGCGCAATTCGACGGTGCGAATTTTACCAACGCCGATCTCTCAGGCGCCGATGCTGGTGGCGCCGATTTTCGCGGCGCGATTTTCGGCAACACCAATCTGTCGGGCTGCGATGTCACCGGCGCGACGATCGACGCGGCGCAGGCGCATGTCTTCGCTGAGGCGGATCATCTCGATCGTCACATCAAGAAATGAGAATATTTAGCGGTCTTGCTCCAACGCCATCACCGCCGGACGCCGCGCAGCAATGATTTGAGATCGGATGCGGGATCGGCGATCAGCTCCGGCGAGACCGGGATGTTCTCGCCGAGCAGCCGGCGCGCAAGCATATGGTCGCCGGTCTTGTTGACGGATTCGACGCCGGCGAGCTTTCCGTCCCTGAAGCCGAAGAGCGAATAGGCGCGCTCTTCAGGCGAGCCGCGCAGCACGATCTTGTCGCAGCTATCGAGAAAGCCGACCATCTGCAGCTTGAGATCGGCCTGATCACTCCAGAACCAGGGCACGGCCTCATAATGGGCCGGCTTGCCGGTGAGATGCTTGGCGAGGGTGCGCGCCTGATCGGTCGCATTCTGCACCGATTCGAGTCGCATCCAACGATTGCCGAACGGATTGAAATGATAGGCGGCATCGCCGATCGCGAAGATATTCTCGTCGCTCGTCGCCTGCTTGTCATCGACCTTGATCCCGTTCGGGCATTCGAGACCGGCCGCGGCCGCAAGCTCGTCGCTCGGCACGAGACCAATGCCGATGAGCACGAGATCGGCCGGCAGCACACGGCCATCCGTCAGCACCGCCTCCTTCACCTTGCCACCTTCGCCCTTGAGCGCCGTGACGCTCGTCTCAAAATTCAAGATCACGCCCAAAGCCTTATGCGCGGCGGCGAAGAAGGCGGAAGTCTGCTCCGTCACGGCGCGCGCCATGGGCCGCGTCGCCAGCTCGATGACATCGACCTTACAGCCTTTGGCAGCGGCGGTCGCGGCGAATTCGAGGCCGATGAAGCCGGCGCCGATG
>DAIESR010000206.1 GCA_027346205.1 Beijerinckiaceae bacterium | reverse complement strand
CTAGCGAGACAGCACTCAGGCAGGGTGTTGGCCTTGTGGCGATAAGCCACAAAGTTTTTGACGAGAGGTCAACGCCTCTCCAGATGAAAAGGAGTGAAGATCATGACCAGAATATTTCCTATCGCGCTCATCAGCGTACCGCTTCTGCTTGGAACTCCCGCATGGGCTCAAGAGGGGCATGAGGGCCATCACGGGGCAAGCGATACCGGAGCAGCAGGGGCGCAAACGGATACGTCTCCTTCGCAAATGCCAATGGGAGGCCCCAAGGGTCAGATGCCCATGGGAGGTATGATGGGCGGCAAGACGGGCGGCATGATGGGCGGCGGAGGCATGATGGGCAGGCCTGGGCAGCAAGGCATGATGTCGATGATGGGCGGTGGCATGATGGGCCATTGCGCCATGATGGGCATGATGGCCGATCACGTCGAGGGTCGGCTCGCTTTTCTGAAGACGGAACTCAAGATCACCGACGAACAGATGCCGAAATGGACGGTGTTCGCCGAGACGATGCGGGCCAGCGCGACGGCAATGGCAGGCATGCGGCAAAGCATGATGCAGGGCAAGCAAGAACAGCTTCCAGTGCGCATCGATCAAAATGTGAAGGCACTATCCGCGCGCCTTGATGCTTTCAAGAAGGTTCAAGCTGCGCTCGAGCCTCTCTATGCAAGCCTCAGCGATGAGCAAAAGCGCACCGCCGACCAGCTCATCGTGAGCCCGATGGGAATGATGGGTATGATGTGATCGCGGTTGTACGGAGGTGGGCCCTCCGAGAATCTCGTAAGCTCGCAGCCGAATGGCCGGCCGTTGCCGGCCATTCGCATCGAACGGGGAAGCACGCCATCTGCAATGTCAAAAAATATTCAAGCGGTCGAGCATGTGAGGGCTGCCGCCCTGTAGACGCGCTAATTACCGGAAGTGCAACCGTGCTCGGCCTTCGACATTCCCCTTGATGCTCTAGTGACTAGAGATCCTAGACTGTGTTCGGCTAGGCGTCGATCCGGGCTCGCATCGGCTTCGCCCCTGCGAAAAATGACCGAGCCTCGACCACAAGCCATTTTGCACGTCGACGAACGCGGGGATTCGAGAAAATGCCGCAGACACATGCCCATGATCACGGTCACCAAGGAGAGGGCGCCAGCTGCTGCCGCGCGGGCGAAACGACGTTCGCGGCCCAGAACAGACCGGATGGCGCTGCAAGCTATCGTCTCATATTCAAGATTCAGGGGTTGGATTGCGCCGAAGAAGTCGACATTCTTCGGCGCGAGATCGGGCCTCTCGTGGGAGGCGAAGATCATCTGGATTTTGACGTTCTCAACGGCAAGATGATGGTCGCAGCGGATGCAAGCACCGTATCCGCCGAGGCCATCCGTGCAGCGGTTGCGCGCACGGGGATGCGTGCCGTGGAATGGCAGAAAGGCAAACAGGCGCCCCAGCCTGCCGATGAACGGCGGCGCCGGATGCAGACAGGTCTGACGGCCGCCAGCGGTGCGTTTGCTCTTATCGGGGTGGTGCTGCATGCCTGGATCGCAGGAAGCCTAAGCGCGCCGTTCGGCGAAGGCCTTGGACGCAGCATTCCTCTGCCCGCGATAGCAGCCTACGCCGCAGCGATCGTTCTTGGTGGCCGATATGTCGCCGTCAAGGCGTGGTATGCGGCGCGACGTTTGCGGCCGGACATGAACCTGCTGATGACCATTGCAGTCGTCGGCGCGATTCTCATCGGCGATTGGCTCGAAGCAGCGACGGTCGCGTTCCTGTTCGCCTTGTCGCTCTCGTTGGAAAGTTGGAGCGTCGGTCGAGCGCGGCGGGCAATCGCCGCGCTGCTTGAACTCGCGCCACCGATCGCGCGGCTCGTGGATCCTGATGGCGTCGAACATGACGTCCTCGCCGCCGAGGTGCCAGTGGGCGCACGGTTCGTCGTCAAACCCAGCGAGCGCATCCCCCTGGACGGACGGGTCATTAAGGGATCGAGCGCTGTCGACCAGGCTCCGATCACGGGAGAGAGCATTCCCGTTTCCAAGCAACCGGATTCCGAAGTGTTTGCCGGGACCATCAACGGTGACGGGGCTCTCGTCATAGAGAGCACCAAGCGCGCCGAGGACACGACCTTGGCCCATACCATCAAGCTCGTCGAGGCGGCGCAAAGCCGGCGGAGCCGGTCTGAACAGTGGGTCGAAAAATTCGCCCGCGTCTATACACCGGCCGTCATGGTTCTCGCGATCGCGGTGGCGATAGTACCGCCGCTAATCCTCGGTGGCGTCTGGGATGCATGGTTTTATCGCGCTTTGGTGCTGCTCGTTATCGCGTGTCCCTGCGCTCTGGTCATCTCCACTCCCGTCAGCATCGTCGCAGCATTGGCTGCCGCCGCTCGCGCCGGCGTGTTGGTGAAAGGCGGTGCCTATCTCGAATTGCCCGGACGGCTTCGAGCCATCGCGTTCGATAAGACGGGAACGCTCAGCGCTGGGCACCCCACTGTTCTCGCTCTGCAGCCACTCAACGGTCACAGTGAAGATGAGCTCCTTGCCCGCGCGGCAGCGCTGGAAGCCCGCAGCGGCCATCCTCTGGCCAAAGCGATCGTGGAATTTGCGGGCTCTCGTGGGGTCGTCCCGCTACCGGCAGAGGATGTCCAAATTCTCCCCGGCAAGGGCGTGACCGGGATGTTCCAGGGAAGGAGCTTTTGGCTCGGTTCGCACCGCTACCTCGAAGAGCGCGCGCAGGAGACGGCCGAGCTCCATGATCAAGCCGAGAGCTTCGAACGCCAGGGGCGCACGGTCGTCGTCATCGGCAACGACACTCATGTCTGCGGTCTCATCGCCATTGCCGATGCGGTCCGTCCAGAGACGGCAGGCGCTATTCGCGCTTTGCGTCGCGCCGGCATCGAACATCTCGTTATGTTGACCGGAGACAATCAGGCGACCGCGGAAAGCATCGGCAAGGAGGTCGACATCGCGGAGATCAGGGCCGAACTCCTGCCAGCAGATAAGGTAGATGCCGTCGAGGCTCTGGTCGCCAAGCATGGGATTGTCGCGATGGTCGGCGACGGCGTCAATGATGCGCCGGCCATGGCGAGTTCAAGCCTTGGCATCGCAATGGGTGAAGTGGGTAGCGACGCTGCGATCGAAGCCGCCGATGTTGCTCTGATGAGCGATGATCTGTCAAAATTGCCTTGGCTCGTCGACCACTCTCGGCGGACCCTTGGCATCATCCGCCAGAACATCGGCTTTTCCCTCGGCGTGAAGGCGATTTTCGCAGCTCTCACTTTCAGCGGCCTTGCGTCTCTGTGGGGCGCGATCGCAGCGGACACAGGCGCGTCGTTGATCGTCGTGGCGAATGGCTTGCGACTCCTTCGGCCACGCGCTGCGAGATTTGGGCAGCCGAACCAGAAGGATTGAGACTCAATCCAGACAGTCAAATGCCCGGACTAAACACCTAGCTCATCGATCAATTGAATCGTTTCGCCAGCGGTGAGCGGCGGGGTATGATGATGAATGGCATCGCTGCAGCGTTGACCGAGTCGGACAAGAAGGCTGTGGCAGAATATCTTTCCAGCCTTCCGTGAAGCTTCGAATACCTGACGAAAGCGACGAGATCAAAGGCTTCCCGCTATTTTCTGCAGTTGGTAGATGCCATGTGACAATGGTTGGACAAAATGTTGCCCGCGCCGGTTCCTCGGCCGAAAGTACCACGCAGCATCGGTTGATGCGCAAGCGGCCGGCTTCCTGCACATCGATAGCGGCCTGCCTCAACTGCTGCTATGACAGGTCTGAGCATTCATTAACTGAATTTGTTCTGGCGTATCGACGGATTTCTGGGATGTAGCCCGCATGTTATCCAGACGTTGCAATGCTCGATCAATGACAATGCGCATAGATTTCTCGATTTCGTCAGCTTGTCGGGCGTGGTCGGAACCATCGGGTTTGGCCATGGGCTCGTTTAGCGCGACCTTAAGTCTGTCGACGAATTGATTGACGGTCGCTTCATCAACGCTCGCATGCTTGGTGTAGTGAAGCAGCGCACGCTCATAGAGGCAAGGATCCGCGACGAGCTCCCGTCCGATCTCGATTTGCCTATCAATGAGCGCAACAGAGGCTGATATCCGAATGACCGCTGGGCAGCCGTGTATGCGGGAACGCGCTTCGTGCCAATTGATTTTATAGGCAACTCGACCGAGGTAGAAGCCCAGCGGTCTATGAGCCGGGGACTTTCCGGCTCGAGCGGCTTGCGCCATGATTTCGTTGAGCCG
>DAIESR010000189.1 GCA_027346205.1 Beijerinckiaceae bacterium | reverse complement strand
CGGCATGGGAGCTTTTTTATGACCAAAGAGCCTTCGGCTATCGCTCCCGGGCTCCCGCATATCGGCCTCAGTTTCGATAGGGAGAGTCCGCATGAGGGGGCGGAACACGCGCTTCCGCGCTAACCGGATCTGCTCTACTATTCCCGTCCAGTTACAAGTTGCGAGGTGATTCGTCGCGTTGCGAAGCCCATGGAATGGGTTCGAACGCGATGGGCTGTTCAGACCTCCTTGAGCCTCGTAACGAGAACGATGCCCCACCTCGAGAAGCAGGAATGCCGGCATGGCAGCGGGCGATGATCTGAATGGTCCATTGGGACTCGGCCGAAGCCCGCGCCGCGGCCCTCAATGGCCTTTTCGTCTCATCTTTTTTTCGGTTGCCGGCCTGTTGCTTTTTAGCGGCTTCGTCTTTTTGAATTTCTATGGTGACCCGATTGGTGGCGAGCCGCATGCGCGTGCGCCGATCACACGACAGGAAGCGAGCCAGGACGCGCGCCCCGGAAGGCCTGGCCCCGGCACAGGGGCGGGCGTGAGCAATGAGACTACCGCGTCCATTGGCGCGCAGCGCGTGGGGCGCATATCGGCCAAGGATGTCGAGCGCCAGAGTGGCGTCAAAGTGGTGCGCCATGGCGATGCCGAACCACCCGGCGCATTGATCATCAACGTCCCAGAAGTGCTGGCGCAAAGGCTCGCACCGGCTCCAGATCCCCGCCTCGTGGAAAAGAGCCGCTACGGGCTGCTGCCGCGCATCGGCAGCGACGGCGCCCGACCGGCGGAAGTCTATGCCAGGCCATGGCCGGGCGGCGCCATGTCCAACCAACCCCGCATTGCCCTTGTCGTCGGCGGCGTCGGGCTGAGCGATTCAGCGACCACCGCTGCGATCGGCGGTCTGCCGGGGCCCGTGACACTGGCCTTCGCACCTTATGGGCACGATCTCGAAAGGCAGGTCAGACAGGCGCGCGAAGCCGGGCATGAAGTCATTCTTCAACTTCCCATGGAACCCTTCGGCTATCCGCAAAACAATCCTGGCGCACATACGCTTCTCGCGGCCGCGAGCACGGCGGAAAATACCGACAATCTGCATTGGCTCCTTAGCCGTTTCACAGGCTATACCGGCGTCGCCAATTTTCTCGGTGGGAAATTCACCAGCACAGCGGCAACTTTTCGACCCGTGTTGCGAGAGATCAGCGAACGCGGCCTCTTCTATATTGACGACGGCTCCTCGGCGCGCAGCCTCGGACTCTCTCTGGCCACGGAAGTGGGTCTGCCAGCGGTACGTGCCGATCTCATTCTCGACGGTACATCTCAGCAGGATGCGATCGACGTCAATCTCACCAAGCTCGTGACGATCGCCCGCGAGAAAGGAATTGCCATCGGCATCGCAAGCGACTTGCCATTCAGCCTTGAAAGGATCAAGCGCTTCGCCCAGGCGGCAGAGGTGCATGGCCTCGTCCTCATCCCGCTCAGCGCAGCGGTCGGCGAAGCAGCCCGTGCGCAAACCGCCGGCACCAATCGTGACCCTAGATGACTATGAATGATGCGCCCAACTATCGCCCCTGCGTGGGCATCATGCTGCTCAACCGGCAGGGTCTCGCCCTTATCGGCCGGCGCCGTGGCCAAGCGGCCGATCTCATGCCAGCACATGCTTGGCAGATGCCACAAGGCGGCATTGACGAGGGCGAAGATCCCTATGATGCCGCTTTGCGCGAACTGCTCGAGGAGACCAACGTCTCGTCCGTGAGCTTCCTCGCGACATCGCCCGACTGGTATACCTACGACCTGCCCGCTCACGCGGCCAAGCGATCATGGCGCGGTCGGTTCCAAGGCCAGCGGCAGAAATGGTTCGCCCTACGCTTCGAAGGAGAAGAATCCGAGATCGACATCGAACATCCGGCTGGTGGCGCCCATCCGGAATTCGATGCCTGGCGCTGGGAGAGAATGGACCGGCTCGTCGAACTCGTCGTCCCGTTCAAACGTCCCGTCTATGAGAAAGTCATCGAGGTCTTCAGGCATCTCGGCACGCAAGCGTGATCGAGTGCGATCGCACGGCTAGAGCCGTTCCCGATTCCATATGACGAGTCAAATCGGCTCTACATCAACCAATGAGAGCATGTCCTTCATCAATGA
>DAIESR010000184.1 GCA_027346205.1 Beijerinckiaceae bacterium | reverse complement strand
GTGGGTCGTACTGCTGGCGAACCTGATCGCGATGCTGTTTCAGGCCTTGTCGGCGAAGCTCGGCATCGTGACCGGCCGCAACCTCGCCGAACTCTGTCGCGAGCAATTGCCGCGACCTCTCGTGATCGCCATGTGGGTCGTCAGCGAGATCGCGGCTATGGCAACGGATCTCGCGGAATTTCTCGGCGCCGCCATCGGCCTATCGCTTCTGTTCCACCTTCCGCTCTTCTGGGGAATGGTCGTCACCGCGATCGTCACATATGGCATACTGGCCTTCGAGCGGCGCGGCTTTCGGCCGCTTGAGCTGATCATCGCTGCCTTGGTCAGCATCATCAGCCTTTGCTATCTGATCGAGATGTTCATCGTGCCGGTCGACTGGCCGGCCGCGGCTTTCCACATGGCGGTTCCACAGCTCCAAAATGCGGCTGCCATAACGATCGCCGTGGGCATTATCGGCGCCACGGTCATGCCACATGCGATCTATCTTCATTCCGGCCTCACTCAGGCCCGCATGCCTGTCGAGAGCGATGCCGATCGGCGGAAGCTTCTCCGCTTTTCCAACTGGGAAGTCGTGATCGCGCTGGCGGTCGCCGGCGCCGTCAATATGGCAATGGTCATTATGGCTTCCGGGGCCTTTCACCAGGGCCATAGCGACGTTGCCGAGATCGAGACCGCCTATCACATGCTCACGCCGCTTCTCGGAGCCGGCGCGGCCAGCATTTTCCTCGTCTCGCTGCTCGCCTCCGGCATATCGAGTTCCGCTGTGGGAACCATGGCCGGCCAAATAATCATGCAAGGTTTCGTCGGCTTCAGAATACCCGTCTTCATCCGGCGGCTCGTCACCATGGTGCCGGCTTTCTTCGTCGTCGGTCTCGGGATCGATTCGACCAACGCCCTTGTCATGAGCCAAGTCGTACTCAGCATTGCCCTGCCGGTGCCGATGATCGCGCTTTTGATCTTCACGCAACGGCGCGACATCATGGGCGTATTCGCAAACGGGCCGCTGACACGGCTGGCGGCATGGGGCGGAACCGCCCTGGTGTTGAGCCTCAACACCATTCTACTGCTGCAGACCTTCGGCCTGCGTCTGCCTTTTTAGAGCCTGGCCCGCAAGATCGCATCGAGCCAAGCATTGAACTCGAGCGGCGCGTCGTCGAGCCAGAATTCCATCCGTCCATCGGCATGTTCCACCGCCGGCCCGTCGCGACGATGCAGCTTCCCATGCTGCAACCAATATTTGCTGTTATTGCCGAATTCGAGGGCCGGACCGCCGTCGCGATGGCGTAGTCCACAGAGATACCATTCCGAATCGCCGTCAGCGGTTTCGATCGCCGGCCCATCGACACGATGAAGCTCGCCCTCATGAAACCATTGCATCGAGCCGTCCGCCTCGATTATGGCCGGTCCGCCGAGACGATGCCTCTTGCCGTCGCGATACCATTCCCTGGTACCGTCAAACGCTTCGACGGCCGGTCCATCTTCACGATGGGGCCTGCCGTCCTTGAACCAGCGCCGCGTGCCCTCGGCATCGACGATCGGTTCTTCCGAAGCATGCTCTTCCCGATCCAAAGCAGGTGCCGTTCACCAATCCAAATCGCCGCTGCGCGCAGCAATTCACGGACCAGAGGTCCGAGGCCGCAACGCATCTCTCAAGAAGCGCGGGCTTGCATCGGCGGCGCGATTTCGACCTCGGGAAAGGTCGGATAGAGGCCCTTCACGCGGCCCAGTTGCTGGATAAGGCCGAGCACGGTATCGATATAAGGGGTCGCCGTATTCGTGATCCGCCCCATTTCCTGCACGGCGGTCACCAATGCATCGATTTCGAGCGCCCTGCCCTTCAAAACGTCCTGCAGCATCGAAGTCTTATGCGCACCGACCTTGGCCGCGCCATCGATGCGACGATCGACATCGACACGGAAATTGGCGCCGAGCTTCTCGCCGATCGTCTTCGCCTCCAGCATCATATTGCGGGAGAGCGCACGCGTCGCCGGGTCGGTCGCGACAATATCGAGCGTCGCCTGGGTCAAGGCCGAGATTGGATTGAAGCAGAGATTGCCCCAGAGCTTGATCCATATGTCATCGCGGATATCGTCATAGATCCGCGGCTTCAGTTCGGCAGCGGTCAAAGCGTCCGCGAGGCGCTGCACGCGCGTGCTCGGCTTCCGATTCGGTTCGCCGAGCCCGAATTGGTTGCCGTAAATATGCTTGATAATGCCGGGTTCGAGCGTTTCCGTCGCCGGATAAACAGTGCAACCGATCACCCTTTCCGGCCCGATCGCATTCCATTGCCGATCGTCCGGATCGACACTCGCCAGGCGCCGGTTCGAATAGGCGCCATCGATCCCGTAGAAATACCACCAGGGGACGCCGTTCTGCGCCGTCACCACCGCCGTGTCGGGACCGAGAAGAGGCCGCATATGCTCCGCCATTTCCCAGGCTTGATGCGCCTTGAGCCCGACGATGACGTAATCCTGCACGCCGAGGTCGGCCGGGTTTTGGCTCGCCGGCATGGTTTCGACATAGGTCTTGTCACCGATCCGCAGCTCGCATCCCTTGGCGTTGATCGCCTCGAGTTGCGCCCCACGGGCGATGAGCGAAACATCGAATCCGGCGCGCTTGAGCAAAACCCCCATATAGCCGCCGATCGCCCCTGCGCCGTAGATGCAAATCTTCATATCGCCGCCCGAACCTTCTCTCGAGACTAGAGTCGACCCATATCCATGTGACGAGTCAAATCGGCTCTACATCAAACAATGAGGACATACTCCAACACATTGATTTTATGTGTTTTTCTCTCGACCAAATGCCCCATCAGGTCGGAAAAAGTTTCAGGTCGATAGCGAGCGAGAAGTTCTGCCATTTGGCATATGGTCTATCAATTTCTTACATGCATCAGAATAGATAGAAAAGCATCTCTGGACCGCAAAACAAGGTCTTAAGCCTAATTGATAAGTGATTTTTTTAATCTATGACTTAATTAAATTGAATAATAAACTGATTAGAGCGTGTCCTCAATTGAGCCAAATGACGGAGGCGGCCAAATGGATTGCGGCGAGGAAATTTCTGGCGGTTTTGTCGTAGCGTGTGGCGATGGCTCGGAATTGTTTGAGCTTGCAGAAGAAATTCTCGATGAGATGC
>DAIESR010000171.1 GCA_027346205.1 Beijerinckiaceae bacterium | reverse complement strand
TCGAGGCGATTGGCAAAGGCCGGCACATTGCGCCGCTCTTCATCGTCGGCAAAGATGAGCACGGCCGTGCCATCGCGCTTCTGTGCCTCGGCATCGAGCAGCACGGGCCGTTCCGTATCACTTCCTTTCTCGGCGGCAAGGAATCGAATTTTCACCTCGGCCTGTTCCACCCGAACGTTTCTTTGACCGATACGGATCTGCGCTTGCTCCTGCGCAGGGCGGCAAAACGGCTCGGCGCGGCAGCGCCGCATGTTTTCTTTTTGCAAAACCAACCCTTCGAATGGGAAGGGACCGAAAACCCTTTGGCGCTCTTGCCATATCAGCCAAGTCCGAGCTTTGCCTATGCCACGCAGCTCGGCATGCCAGGTGAAAAATTTCTCGCCCAAAGGCTCTCCAAGGACACGCGCAAAAAATTGCGCAAGAAGGAGGCGCGGCTGGCCGATCTCGGCCCGGTCACATTGGTCTCCAACAATGATCCCGACACTGCGCAGGCCATTCTCGACACGTTTCTGGCCGAAAAGATCGCGCGATTTCGCGAGCAGCACTCGGTCGAGGCCTATTTCGCCGACCCCGCTACACGCGCATTTTTCGAACGCTTGAGCATTTCTAGTGACGGCGGCATGCCCTGGCTTGAATTCTATGCGCTCAAGGCTGGCGAACGCATCATCGCCACCTATGCCGGCGCCGCGCATCGCGGCCACTTCAGCTGCATGGTGAATTCCTTCGACGACGACCCCGAAATCGCCAAATCGAGTCCAGGCGAACTTCTTCTGATGCGACTCATCGCCCTCCAATGCGACCGGGGCTTGGCTGGCTTCGATCTCGGCATTGGCGAAGCGCGCTACAAGGCGACCTTTTGCGACCGCACCGTGCCGCTCTTCGACATTATCTTCCCAATTGGCGTCATCGGTCGTGTCTACGGCACATATGCGGCGCTGCGGCTCAAAGCCAAACGGATGGTCAAGCGCAATCCGAAACTCCTTGCCCTGGCGCGCCGCCTGCGTTGGAGCATGTCCCAGAAAAGTTGAGCCAACTTTTCCGGGACATGCTCTGGCGGTGGCCGCTCGCGCATGCGCGGACCCCATGCTTGTCACAAAGGACGTTTACTATGAAGGTCGCATTTCTGGGCCTCGGCGTGATGGGCTATCCCATGGCCGGGCATTTGACGAAGAAAGGTCACGACGTCACGGTCTATAATAGGACCGCTGCCCGGACGGAGAAATGGGCGGCGGAATTTCGCGGCACAATAGCGCCGACGCCGCGCGCAGCCGCGCAAGGCCGCGAGATCGTCTTTGCCTGCGTCGGCAATGACAATGACGTGCGCGCTGTGGCCCTTTCCGAAGACGGTGCCTTCGCCGGCATGGCGAATGGCGCGATCTTCGTCGATCACACGACCGATTCCGCCCTATTGGCGCGCGAACTCCATACGCAAGCCAAGGCGAAAGGCCTCGGCTTTGTCGATGCACCGGTCTCAGGCGGCCAGGCAGGCGCCGAAAATGGCGCGCTGACCGTGATGTGCGGCGGCGATACGCAGGATTTTGCCCTCGTCGAGCCCGCGATCCAATCCTATGCCCGCGCCTGTCGTCTGATAGGCTCTGCCGGTGCCGGCCAGCTCACCAAAATGGTGAACCAGATCTGCATCGCAGGCATTGTCGAAGGCCTCGCGGAAGCCATTCATTTCGGTCGCAAAGCCGGCCTCGACATGGAGACGGTCATCGACGTCATCTCGAAAGGCGCGGCGCAATCCTGGCAGATGGAGAACCGCTACAAAACGATGCTGCAAGACAAATTCGATTTTGGCTTCGCCGTCGATTGGATGCGCAAGGATCTCGGCATCTGTCTCGACGAAGCGCGCCGCAATGGCGCGCATCTTCCGCTCGCCGCCCTAGTCGATCAATTCTACTCGGAAGTTCAGAAGATGGGGGGTGCCCGCTGGGACACGTCGAGCCTCATCGCAAGACTCGAACACAAGTGAGCGCACAAGCCCTGTCGCAAGCGCAACGATATTTCCAAGCATGCCCTATTTTTGAACGAAATGCGCTGCCGTTTGTTATGCCGCTAAGCTCCTCTTCGTTTGACCAAGCGAGATTGACCCTTTCACAGATCGCTGATTAGATCATCGTCCGCCTCGTTCGAGGCTAACGGCTCTTTGAGTCTTTCGAGGGGTACTACAATGAAGCGCATTGCCCTTGCCCTGGTGTTGGCCGCGATCGCGGGCAACACCTATGCCGACACATCGACTTGCAAATCCCGCGCGGCCGATAAGAAACTCGCCGGCGCCGCACTCAATAGCTTCATGAAGAAATGCGAGCGCGACGCAAAGACGAGCTGCGATACACAGGCTGGGAGCAAGAAGCTCGCGGGCGCAGCCAAGACGAGCTTTACGAAGAAATGCATCAACGACTCCATCGGCAAATGATGGGGTCGAACGAGATGCAATATTCCACGCATCCGTTCATCCGCGCGATCTGGGACTGCGATCCCACGCCGCCTATAGCTGCATAATTAAAGACAAGTCAGGCACTGATAATCAGGAGAATTTCTATGTCGGATTTCGTTTGGCGTCCGAATTTGGTCATTGCCGGCACGGCTCTGATCATGGCTCTCGCATTCGCCGGATCAGCACGGGCGGAATCGATCCAGAAACAATGCAGCGCGAAATATAAGGCAGCCAAGGCGGCAAACACGCTCAAAGGCCAAAACTGGAACCAGTTCTATAAGAAATGCGCGGCCGAGTTGAAGGGCGCACCCGCGACCCCCACGGCAACGCCTGCACCGGCTCCTAAGCCGATACCGGCGCCGACCACCAAACCGATAAAGCCGGCACCGACCGCCATGCCAGCGAAGCCAGTACCGACCGCGCCAACCCCAGCCCCGACAGCGACTGGCCCCATCGTCTTCCCGCGCGCAATCTCCCCCCAATATTCGAATCTGTCAGCTGGCAAGGCGCGGTTCAAGACTTGCGACGACCAGTATAAAGCCAATAAAGCGACGAATTCGAACGGTAGTCTGAAGTGGATTCAAAAAGGCGGCGGCTATTACAGCGAGTGTAACAAGCATCTCAAGGGACAATGAAGCAGTCCTCTCCGCGTGCCTGATCAAGTCCTCGAGACCTGCGTGAACCAACCAAGGTCCACGCGGGCCGGCCTTCGAACGAAATCTTGGAGACGAAAAACGGATTGCTCATCGAAGTGCTGTGATGTCCGTCCGTACCGGTTCATGGCAGCAACACGGTGGCCCCTGTCGTCTCGCGCCCTTCGAGCGCGCGATGGACAGTGACGATCTCATCGAGCTTATGGGTGGCATGGATGGGGATTTCGACATCCCCTTTCTTGACCATGCGCACGAGTTCGCGCGTCATTTTTTCGAAATCGCTTTGCTTCGCAATATAGGTGGTGAGCGTCGGCCGCGTCACGAAGAGCGAACCCTTCTGCGCCAAAATCCCGATATTAAAGGCCTCTATCGGTCCCGACGCCGAACCGAAGCTCACGAAAGTTCCGAGCGGTCGCAAACAATCGAGCGACGCTGGAAAGGTCGCGCGGCCTACCCCGTCATAGACGACATCGCAGAGCTTGCCTTTCGTAATCGCTTTTACGGCTTCGACGAAATCATTGTCGCGATAAAGGATCACGTCCTTGGCGCCCGCCTTCTTGGCGAGCCTGGCCTTTTCCGGTGAGCCGACAGTGCCGATGACACGCGCCCCCAGGGCCTTCGCCCATTGGCAGAGAATCAGACCGACGCCACCCGCCGCAGCGTGAACGAGAATCGTGTCGCCCTTTTTTACTTTATAGGTGCGACGGAGAAGATATTGCGCCGTGAGGCCCTTGAGCATCATGGCCGCCCCGGTCTCGTAAGAGATGGATTTCGGCAATTCGACGAGCCGCGAAGCATCCACATTGCGCTCTTGGGCATAACAGCCGAGCGATACCGTATAGGCGACGCGATCGCCGGGTTTCCGTCCCTTCACGCCCCGGCCGATTTCGACCACTTCGCCGGCCGCTTCATTGCCGGGAATGAAAGGCATTTGCGCGACCGGATAATGGCCGGAGCGAAAATAAGTATCGATATAATTGAGACCGATCGCATGATTGCGCACGCGGACCTCACCCGGCCCCGGCGGCGGCAGCTCAATGTCTTCGATCCTCATCACATCCGGCTGACCGACCTCATGAACACGAACTACCTTGGTCATCGGGCTTCACTCCTTTGGCGCGCGGAGACGCACTGGCTCATGGCCAAACTGCCAAGAGATAACATACCGAAGATTTTGCAAAAGTACGACGGCCGGCGGATCTAGATCGCGAGTCTTGCGCCGACGACGACGAGCATGCTGGCCAGGATCGTCCGCAACAGGCGATCAGGGACGTAGGCGGCAAACTGGCTGCCGATGGCAATGCCGGGCAAAGAGCCGAGCAGCAAAGACGCGAGCAAGACCCAATCGACCGCACCGAGATACCAATGGCCCACGCCAGCGACGAGCGTGAGGGGCACGGCATGGGCAATGTCCGCACCGACGATCCGCGCAGTGGGAAGCCGAGGATAGAGCATCAGCAAAATAGTGGCGCCAATCGCGCCCGCGCCGACCGAAGACAGAGAGACCAGGACTCCCAAAAAAGCACCAAGTCCGACGGTGAGCGCCTCGATCCGCTTTTGCGGCAAATGATCGATGAAATTGGCGGCATAAGCCTGCAGCGATTTACGGAAAAGCAGCGAGATGGCCGTCAGCATCAGCGCGATGCCGAGAATGGTCGTCATCAGCCCCATTGTCGAAGGGCTCTGTGCGCCGAAAAGCTTGAGCGCGATCAGAGTGACAATCGTCGCCGGCAGACTGCCGATCGCCAGGCGCTTGACGATGCCCCAATCGACTGTCCCGTTGAGACTATGGATGGCGGTGCCGCTCGCCTTGGTGATCGATGCGTAAAGCAGATCCGTGCCGACGGCGATGGAGGGCGGAAAGCCGAAAACCAGAACCAGAAGCGGCGTCATGAGCGAGCCGCCGCCGACGCCCGTGAAGCCGACGAGAACGCCGACCACGAAACCCGAGACCGAGTAGAGAATGTTGAACCCGTGCCAATCGACCGTCATCAGTTTCCATCCTCGGCTTGGCAGTCTTCGATCTATTTGTATATATACTCTATTGAATTTATGGACATATAAGCCTCGGCCGTCAATCTCGGCATTTCGTCAAGGCTGTACGAAGGCCCTTTCGCGCGCTCTGCTGGCCTGCGATCGGGGGGCTGCGAAAACGTGTGGAAGTTCAGACGATTGTTCCATCCATTCCCCCTTTGGCAGCAGGGTGATGAAAAACACATGTTCATCTAATTATCAAAAAATATGCTACAAGATACTGATTATCCATTCTTATTTTTTATCTAAACCAAACAAGGCGATGCCTCGATATTTTAGCTCTAAAGTAGGTAATGATTGACCCAGCCAAAAGTTCAATCGAATGAACCCACATTTTTCCGGATCGCACTCCTATATTTCTTCCTTGGCGCCGCCAGCGGTGGCAATGCTATCGAGAATGATGGCGGCGGCGCGGCTGCTCGGCGTCTCGCCTGCGGGAAGGCGTAACCGTTCCGCGATATGTGGAAAGGCCTCGGTTTGGGCTTTGCGCTCGAGACCGTCACGAAACAGCGAAGCGAGTGCCGCGGCCAGCGCCTCGGGCGTGCACTTCTCTTGCAAAAACTCCGGCACGACATTGTCGCCCAGGATCAGATTGGGCAAAACGATGGACGGCACTTTGATGAACGGCCGCGCCAGAGCCTCCACCTGCGAGACCGCGTAGGCGACGACCATCGGAACTTCCGCGAGAGCAAATTCGAGCGTCACAGTTCCCGAGGCGGCAAGCGCCGCTTTGGCGCAGCGAAAGGCCGAAAACTTCTCGGCTTCGCCGCAGATGACGCGCGGCTTCACCGGCCAGCCGATGAGCTTGGCTCGGATTTCCGCTTCGAGATGCGGCACGGCAGGAAGCACGGATTCGAAAGGCCCGATGCGCTCCACAAGCTGAATCAATGTTCGGCCGAAGATCGGCATCAACCTGTCGATCTCGGCGCGGCGCGAGCCCGGCAAGACAAGGAACAAAGGTGGGGCCTCTTCCCGCCGCCGCAGCTCGTCGGCGCTCGCGTTAAGATCAGCAAGGCGTTCGATCAGCGGATGGCCGACATAGGTGCAAGAAGGTCCGCCAAGCCGGCGATAGGCTTCGGGCTCGAAAGGTAGAAGCGCGAGGACGTGATCGACATAGGAGCGCATCTTGCGCGCCCGGCCTGGCCGCCAGGCCCAGACGCTCGGGCTCACATAGTCGATAATCGGCAGACCCGGCATGGCCTGGCGCACGCGCCGCGCCACGCGGTGGGTAAAATCCGGACTGTCGATGATGACGAGAGCATCGGGCCGCGCGTGCAGCACGGCAGCGACCGTCTCTCTCAGTCGCGCCAAAAGGCGAGGCAGATGGCGTAGGACCGGCAGAAACCCCATCACCGCCAGCTCTTCGAGCGGATAGAGACTCTCGAGGCCCTCCCGTGCCATGGCCACGACGCCGACGCCGATAAACTCGGCATCGGGACAGCGCCGTCGTAGCGC
>DAIESR010000156.1 GCA_027346205.1 Beijerinckiaceae bacterium | reverse complement strand
GCTGACCTCGGCGAATTTCTCCTTCGCCTTCGGTTCGCTGCTCTGATCGGGATGGTATTTCTTCGCGAGTTTGCGAAAAGCCTTTTTGATCTCGGCGGCATCAGCCGATTTCGCAACACCTAGGATCGTATATGGATCGCGCATCTTCGAGCCCACTCCGGCACCCGCCCGTCTTGCGGCGCAGGCGCAATGTCTCTCGGTTCATTTGGGGTGCATTGGAAGCGCCCGCAAGGCTGGAGCCGATTTCCTGCCTCATTTACGCCGGCCACCCGGCGCCTGCCAAAATAGCAGGGACATGCACTAACTTTTTGGAAAAAAGAACCGTTCAGCCCTTCTTGTTGGGCTTGATCTCGGTGACCTTCCATTCGCCGGATTTGCCGGCGCAAGCCGTCCCTTCGAGCACGTCATCCGCACTGCGGCGATCGATATTGGCATGAAAAGAGCGGCAGAGGCCACCTTCGCCTGGATAGGCTTGGCCGAGAGCGACGAAAGTGCCCTTTGCTCCAGAGTTGGGATTGTCCCATGACATGGCCGAACCGATCTTTTCGGCATCGAGCGCGCGGCTGAACGCCTGCTTGGCATGTTTCCAATCGTCGCCGTCGAGCCAACCAGCAAGTGGCAGTTTGCCAATCGCTCCCGTCCCTTCATCATGCGAACCCGGGATGAGCGATGCCATCGGCATCGAGACAGAGCAGCCGCCGAGCAAGCTAAGACAGGCTACAATCTGCGCCACCCGCAACGGCATATGCCGGAAACCTCGGCCGAAAGCACAGCCGGCCTGCATCAGGCCGAATACGTTTCGCCTTGCGAAGCGCGTCGCTATATAGGGCGCAAAGCTCACCTCGTGTCGACGATACGTGGGCAAACGGTCACCTCTGTCCTATTGGTGGTCGAAAAGATTCATATTGGATGGATTAATCGTGCGTGACTTTACCCAGGCTGACGAACCTTTCGCGCTCTTTTCGGCCTGGTTCATGGAGGCCGAAAAGAGCGAACCTAATGATCCGAATGCCATGGCGCTAGCCACAACGGACGCGGAGGGCATGCCGAATGTCCGCATGGTGCTCCTGAAGGGCGTAGATGCGTCCGGGTTCGTCTTTTATAGCAATAGCGAAAGCGACAAAGGCGTCGAACTTGCGGCGAATATGAAAGCTGCGGCAGTTTTCCATTGGAAATCGCTGCGCCGGCAGATTCGCATTCGCGGCCCTGTCGAAATCGTCGAACCTGCCGAAGCCGATGCCTATTTTCGCAGCCGCCCTGTGCAGAGCCGGCTCGGTGCCTGGGCGAGCCGACAATCGCGGCCGCTCGAAAGCCGATTCGCGCTCGAAGCCGCTGTCGCCAAATATGCTGCCAAATTCGCGCTTGGCGAGATACCCCGGCCGCCCTATTGGAACGGCTATCGTATCCGACCCCTGTCCGTGGAATTCTGGTCCGACGGCGCCTTCCGCCTGCATGACCGGATCAGATTTCGCCGCGGCGCGCTCGATGCCCCATGGCATAAGGAAAGTCTCTTTCCATGAGCGCTTCAGCGCGGTCTTATATGATGAGCGCAGTAGCGCATCTTGATTCGATGAACGCCTACGAATGACACAACACGATTCGAGACCAGCCCTCGGCGTCAGCATCGCAGTCTTCCGCGAGGGCCGCGTGCTCGTTGCGACGCGCACCAAGCCACCCTTCGTGGGAGCATATTCGCTTCCCGGCGGCCATGTCGAAGCGGGCGAAACCTTGGAACAGGCGGCGCTACGGGAACTATACGAAGAAGTTGCGGTCACAGCTCGGATCATCGGCTTCAACCAGCATGTGGAAACGATCCGCTGGGAGAATGCAAGTCAATTATCCCGCCAATATGTGATCGCATCCTTCGTCGGCGCATGGGTATCGGGTGAAGGCCGCCCGAACCACGAAGTCGGTGAGATTTTGTGGATCACGCCGCAGGAACTCGTCAAACTGCCGACGACGCCGGCACTTTCCGCCATTGTCGAGGACGCCAGAAGAATTTTTGCCCAAAGAGCCTGCGCATAATCTCGAACGAGCCCGGATTTCCGGATACCGGCTCGAAACAGGAGACGACAAAGACGTGACGTTTGGCGCGCCGATCCGATCGCTTCTTTTCGCAACCGTTTTTCGCAATGTGCGGCATGGAAGCCAGCCGGCTCCATCAACCGCATCTTCATGTTCATCAAGGCTGAACGCGCGCGCCGCCAAAACCGCCGGCGGTAATCAGATGATGGGGCGATTCGATCGCGCCGCTTTTTTTCGCGCCGCGTTGCATTTCGTACTGGCTCTCTTTCTGGCTGCCTGCTTGGCACGCCCGGCCGTCGCGGCGCCCACATCGCCTGCCCGATCATCCGCCCCGCCCGAAAAATCAGAAAAACCGGCGGCATCTACACCAGAAAACCCATCGGAGGCGGATACCCCGCCCCCCTATGAGCCGCAATTGCTCCGGCTCTCGGAAATGCTCGGCGCGCTCGCCTATCTGGAGGATCTTTGCGGCCATGAACATAATGGCCGGCTCTGGCGCTCGAAAATGGCCGCACTTCTCGACGCCGAGGCCAAGACCGCCTTGCGTAAGGAACGTCTCGCTGGCGCCTTCAACCGCGGCTTTCGCGGCTATGCGCTGACTTACCGCCTCTGCACGCCGAATGCGCAAGCGATCATCAACCGGTTCCTTGCGGAATCGGGCAAGCTCGCGCATGACGTCGCGCATCGCTACGGTCCGAACTGAGCTATGATCCGAACTGAGCTATGAGCCGAAGGGGCGCCCTCATAAGGGCGCCCAAAAGGAGAAAGCGGCGCACCAATGGCGGCCGCTTCTCGTCAGTTACCGTTGAACCGAGGTCGATCAGATGCCGGAAACGCCCGGGGCCGCAGCCAGATCGCTCTCCTGCTCCTGGAGACCATTATGCACCTGGAACGCGATCTTCTGCTTGGTGTCGTTCCAAGTGAAAGCGGCTTCCGGATCGTCCTTGGCCTTGGCGTTAATTTCGCGCTCGATGATCAGACGATCGCAGAGTTCGACGCAGATCACATCGATCGGCGCGCTCGTGTCGTTCTCTTCCGTCATCCGGTCGATCGAGATTTCGCCCATCTCCTCGCCATCTTCCATGTGCTGGATGAAGACTTCTTCATGGCCCGGGGTGCCGTGCGCAATGACCCTGAAGATCTCTCCTCTATAGGTAAATTCTCGTACCATAAGTAGCCGACCCCTCGTTGGATTAGCGGTGAATGAACGATCTCGCAGGTGCTGGCAGGAGGCCTTACGCCGACAATCTGCGGCGCGCACTCTAGTGGACTTAGAAAGTTGCGGTCAAGTCTCCTTTACACACCAATGTGTTCCGGCTCGGCATGACCCCATGAGGTTATACAGGCATTTATATAGACATGAGCTGCGCAGCCGGCGCCCGTGATCGCAGGCGGCGGCGATGCCGCCATAAGGCTTTTCACTCGAGCTACAACATCAAACCATTGGTTTTATTTGAAATTCACGAGAGCGTCTCAATCGGTGTCGGGCATTGCCCATGGCAGGTGACAATAGCTGCTTTGCAATTCTGAACCGCCGTATTGCACCAGAGCCGATCCCGCCTCTGTGGAAACGCTCGCGATCCATATGGACGGGATAAATCGGCTCGCCTCCAAATAGATGTGGCTCTCTTTCAAATAGATAGAGCTTATCCTTGAAGCTTTAATGGATCACGCGGCAGCGCGACGAGCCGCTCCAAGCGAGCAGTGTGGCGACACAGGGTCGCGCCAGATGATTCATCATTCCATATTGCCAACAGCACGGCAGAAACGGCTCGCCCATGCGTTGCAAAGGCGCCGTGGCGGCTATGTGCATATCAGCGTCAGTGGGAACTCTTCTCGATCCCGAGCCCTGCTTCACCGACGCTTATCACTGTGTCGGCGAAGCCCATCTGCATCGCTATCTAGCCGAGTTTGGATTTTCGCTATAACAACCGATTGCCATCGATTTTCCTGCTAGGTAAATAGGCAACGTATTCAATTGAGGAGCGCAACGATGCCGAAAAAGGGCGAGGCTTGTACAACAACGGGAATCTACAAGGCGATCCATGATAAGGATCATAAACAGCCGCATGAAGTAAAAATGGTGAAGGGGCACAAGTTTCCACCCTGCAACCAGTGCGAAACTGGCCCAACCTACGAATTGGTTCGCGAGGACCCAAATTTAATACGCTAAACCTAGCTTTTTTATTTGGCGTGCACTTCGTTGAAGTGCGCGCCTTTTTTTAAATTTGCTTTTTTGCCGCGTGTTCGCCAGAGCTGCGACACCTCATAGCGGCGCTTGATGGCTACAAGGCATCGACGAAACGCACGGGTTCGCCTGTGGAAGGCGCCGTCAACTCGCCTTCCCACATCACCATTTTGCCGCGGACAAGCGTGCCAATCGGCCAACCCCTGACCGTCTGGCCGGCATAGGGCGTCCAGCCGCAGCGCGAGGCCATGGCGGCATCGGTAATCGTCACCTCTCTCTTCAGATCGACGAGTGTCAGATCGGCGTCGAAGCCAACGGCCACTCGCCCCTTACGGGCAATGCCGAAAAGCCGCGCCGGCCCCGCGCTCGTCAGATCGACGAGGCGGGCAAGGCTGAGGCGCCCGGCATTCACATGATCGAGCATGATCGGCACCAGCGTCTGCACGCCGGGCATGCCGGAAGGGCTTTGCGGATAGGGCTTCGCCTTTTCCTCCAAAGTATGCGGCGCATGATCTGAGCCGAGAATATCGACAATGCCCTGATCGAGCCCATACCAGAGATGATCGCGATGGCGCGGACCGCGCACCGGCGGGTTCATCTGCAGCCTGGTGCCGAGTCGCGCATAATCATCCGCGCTGAGGGTCAAATGATGAGTCGTGACCTCGACGCTCGCAATGTCCTTATTGAGGGCGAGAAGATCGATCTCCTCAGCCGTCGAGACATGCAGCACATGGATGGCGGCCCCTTTCTCGCGCGCGATCCGCAGCAGCCTTTCCGTACACATCAGCGCGCTGGCCTCGTCACGCCAGATGGGATGCGACGTCGGATCGCCGGCGACGCGCAGGGCTTTGCGTTCGTTCAATCGGAACTCGTCTTCCGAATGGAAGGCAGCGCGCCGGCGTGTCTTGGATAAGATCGCGCCAACGCCCGCATCATCCTCGACCAGAAGCGTCCCGGTGGACGAGCCCATGAAAACTTTGATTCCAGCCGCGCCCGGCAGCCGCTCCAGCTCGGGAATATGCTCCGCATTGTCATGCGTCCCGCCGACCCAGAAAGCGAAATCGCAATGCATACGATGATGCGCCCGCCTCACCTTGTCGGCGAGTTCGGCCGCGCCGGTGGTCAAAGGATTCGTGTTCGGCATTTCGAAAACGGCCGTGACGCCGCCGAGAACCGCGGCACGAGAGCCTGATTCCAGGTCTTCCTTGTGCGGGAAACCCGGTTCACGAAAATGCACCTGCGTATCGATGACACCAGGAAGAATATGGAGCCCCGTGGCATTTAAAGTCGCTGCCGCCGAAGCGGAGCTGAGATCGCCAATTTCGGCGATCCTGTCGGCGATGATCCCAATGTCGCGAAGCCCCTCCCCGTCATGATTGACGAGCGTGCCGCCTTTTATAATAAGATCAAATGCTTGCGGCATCTGTTCAAACTTTCTCATGATGGCAGACAAATTGCTTTACTGGACACATCCATTCTATGTCATGCCTTGTCTGC
>DAIESR010000153.1 GCA_027346205.1 Beijerinckiaceae bacterium | reverse complement strand
AAAATCGATCAGGTTCGGTTGGGTGCGCTTCCGTCGACAGCGCGCATCTTGCCGTGCGGCGCATTCCTCGGCAATTTGCAACTGATCCTCTTCTGAGGGGGATGAGGACGAGTGGATTCCCGCTTTCCGACGCAGTCAAGTTTATGCAGATTGTGCAAGCTCAAGATTGTGCAAGCTTATCTGCATATCCCTTTTATATATAGAGAAGTGATCAAGCTCCCAAAGACATCGGATATATCCAGTGTCTCGATCACGATTCTGGATTGAACCTATCCAAAGTCATCGTGATCCATGGGGCGCATCGGGAGCACATTGCATGAACCTCATCTGGCTTGGCCATTCGGCCTTTCGCATCGAAACCGGCGGAGCGATCATCCTCATCGATCCGTTCCTGTCGGGAAATCCGAAATTCACAGGCGATGTCGCGCAAGCGACCGCGGGGGCCACTCATATCGTCCTGACTCATGGTCACGACGATCATATTGGCGATACGGTCGCGATCGCCAAGGCGACCGGCGCGCAGATCATCTCCAATTTCGAGATCTGCATGTATCTTGCCGGGCAGGGGATCGAAAACATCAATCCGGGCAATACGGGCGGGACGATCGATTGCGGCGCCTTCAGCGTCGGCTTCACTCAGGCGCTGCATTCCTCGGGCACGATCGTCAACGGCCAATATGTCTATCTGGGCAATCCGATGGGCATCATCATCACGCCGAAGGACGGCCCTTCTCTTTATCATATGGGCGATACCGATATTTTTTCCGATATGGCGCTGATCGAAGAGCTGCATCATCCGCGGATCGGCCTGGTGCCCATGGGCGATCGCTTCACCATGGGGGCCAAGACCGCGGCGCTCGCAGTCAAGCGCTATTTCAGCTTCGAGGCGGTCGTGCCCTGCCATTACGGGACTTTCGATCTCCTTGCGCCCGATCCGAGCGAGTTCATCGCCGCTTTGGGGGGCGGGCCGAAAGTGCTGGTGCCGCGGATCGGGGAAGCCGTGGCGCTGTGAGGCCGGGGCGGGCGCCCTGTTCACCTCCCGCATTGCCCCGGCAGGAGCCGAAATGCTATAGGCTTGCTCCTTGCTTCCACCCGCTATCATTCGAAAAATCAGGGTATTTCGGTTGGCGAATGGCATGTTCGCCTAAGCACACCCCGATATCAGGAAAATCCCATGTCCGTCGATCAGGCGACCGTCCGTCGCATCGCGCATCTCGCGCGCATCAAAGTCACCGATGAAGAGGTGCCGCATCTGGCCCAGGAACTCAACGCCATCCTCGCCTTCGTCGAGGAATTGAGTGCCGTCGATGTCGAGGGCGTCGAGCCGATGACCTCGGTGACGCCGATGCAGATGAAGATGCGCGCCGATGTCGTCACGGAAGGGGATCAGGCGGAACCGATCCTTTCCAATGCGCCGGCGTCGGAAGATCATTTCTTCGTCGTGCCGAAGGTCGTGGAATAGCCAGCATCTTGCGCGCCTCGTGGCCGGACGAGGCCGCGAAATCTTGGCAGCTGCCGCGCTTTTGAGAGCGCCATCAAGCCTTATAGAGAGAGCCGATTGTGAGTGATGTGACCGATTTGAGCCTCGCCGAAGCGCGCGACGCCTTGCTGAAGAAGGAAGTTTCCGCCGTCGAGCTTACGAAGGCGCAGATCGCGGCGGTCGAAAAGGCGCGGGCGCTCAATTGCTTCATCGTCGAGACGCCGGAACAGGCGCTCGCCATGGCCGCAGCGTCGGACGCGCGGCTTGCCGCCGGCACGGCGCGGCCGCTCGAAGGTATCCCGCTCGCGATCAAGGACCTTTATTGCACCAAGGGCGTGCAGACAACGGCGGGCAGCCATATTCTCGAAGGCTTCGTGCCCGCCTATGAATCGACTGTCAGTGCCAATCTCTGGCGCGATGGCGCGAGCATGCTCGGCAAGCTCAATCTCGACGAATTCGCGATGGGCTCTTCGAACGAGACATCCTATTTCGGTCCGGTGACCTCGCCTTGGCGGCGGTCCGGCTCCAACGTGCCGATTGTGCCCGGAGGTTCGTCGGGTGGGTCCGCCGCGGCGGTCGCCGCGCGTCTCTGCTATGGCGCGACTGCGACGGATACGGGCGGCTCGATCCGCCAGCCGGCGGCCTTCACCGGCACGGTCGGCATCAAACCCACTTATGGGCGCTGCTCGCGCTGGGGGATCGTCGCCTTCGCCTCGTCGCTCGATCAGGCGGGGCCGATCGCCCGCACGGTTCGCGACGCGGCGATCCTCATGCGTTCCATGGCCGGGCATGATCCAAAGGATGCGACCTCGGTCGATGTCCCCGTGCCGGATTACGAGGCCGCGATCGGCACATCGGTCAAGGGCAAGGTGATCGGCATTCCGAAGGAATATCGGCTCGACGGCATGCCGACGGAAATCGACCAGCTGTGGAGCGAGGGCGTCGCCTGGCTGAAGGCAGCGGGCGCCACGATCGTCGATATTTCCCTGCCGCACACGCGCTATGCGCTGCCGGCCTATTATATCGTCGCGCCGGCCGAGGCCTCTTCCAATCTCGCGCGCTATGACGGCGTGCGCTACGGGCTGCGCG
>DAIESR010000139.1 GCA_027346205.1 Beijerinckiaceae bacterium | reverse complement strand
TCTTCGGTCCCGATCAGCGTCCACATGTGGATGCGGCCACGGTCGACGCGCATCTGTTCGCTACACCACAGGCCGCATCAACGCGCACAACGGCCGCTTCCAAGACGGCTCGTTCCGAGAACGCCATGTCCAAGATGGACATATACAATTCGACTTTGTCCAAATCGGCTGCTGCGAGGAGTGAGATTCCATGAGCCCGGCACTCGATGTCGTTACGCTGTCCAGGCTGCAGTTCGGCCTCACGGCCATGTATCATTTTCTCTTCGTGCCGCTGACGCTGGGTCTCGTAATCCTGCTCGTCGTGATGGAGAGCGTCTATGTGATGACCGGGCGCGAGATCTGGAAGCAGATGACGCAATTCTGGGGCACGCTCTTCGGCATCAATTTTGCGCTCGGCGTCGCGACCGGCATCACGATGGAATTCCAGTTCGGCATGAACTGGGCCTATTACAGCCATTATGTCGGCGATATTTTCGGCGCGCCATTGGCCATCGAAGGTCTGATGGCCTTCTTCCTCGAAGCGACGTTCATCGGCCTGTTCTTCTTCGGTTGGGACAGAATGTCGAAAGTCGGGCACCTCGCCGTCACATGTCTCGTGGCGCTCGGCTCCAATCTCTCGGCGCTCTGGATTCTCATCGCCAATGCCTGGATGCAGCATCCGGTCGGCTCTCGGTTCAATCCCGATACGATGCGCATGGAAGTGACCGACTTCAAGGCGGTTCTCTTCAACCCCGTCGCGCAGGACAAATTTGTTCATACGGTGAGCGCCGGCTATGTCACCGGCGCCATTTTCGTCGCCTCTGTCAGCGCCTTTTACCTGCTGCGCCGCCGCCATGTCGAAATCGCCAAACGCTCCATGGCGGTGGCGGCGAGCTTCGGCCTTGCCGCGGCTCTTTCGGTCGTCGTGCTCGGCGATGAAAGCGGCTACACAGCCGGCGCTAATCAAAAGATGAAGATCGCGGCGATCGAGGCCATGTGGAATACCGAGCCGGCACCCGCTTCCTTCACCCTCTTCGGCCTGCCAAACGAGACCACTCGCAAGACCGATTACGCCCTCCGCGTGCCCTGGGCGCTCGGCCTCATCGTCACCCGCTCGCTCGACACGCCAGTGCCGGGCATCATTCCCCTCGTGAATGATGCCAAGACGCGCATCGCGCAAGGGCTCGAAGCCTATAAGGCACTGGAGACTGTGAAGATCGACCGCACCAATGCTGCGGCGCGTGCGCAGCTCGCCGCGCATGGCAACGATCTCGGCTATGCCTTGTTGTTGAAGGCGCAGCGTCCCGATATCGAAAATGCAACACTGGAGCAAATTTCCAAAGCAGCCTGGACGACGGTTCCTGCGGTTTTGCCGCTGTTTTGGAGCTTCCGCATCATGGTTGGGCTCGGCTTCTTCTTCATCGCCCTTTTCGCCATGGCCTTCTATCTCGTCTCGACGCGCCGCATCGAGCGCATGCGCCCCTTCCTGTGGCTGATGCTGCTCTCTCTGCCCCTACCCTGGATCGCGTCCGAGCTCGGCTGGTTCGTATCGGAAGTCGGGCGGCAACCCTGAGTGATCGAAGGCATGCTGCCAACTTTTCTCGCCGTCTCCAGCCTCACGGCCGGCAATGTCGTGACCACGCTCATAGGCTTCGTCCTGTTCTATTCGGCGCTGCTGGTCGTTGACATCTACCTCATGGTCAAGACGATCCAGAACGGCCCCGGTCAACCCGATACACATCATGGCGCGGACATCGCTGCCGCCCTGCCCGCCAGCGCCGAATGAACTGCAAAGGATCACGACCATGTTGGATTATGAGACATTGCGGATCATCTGGTGGGTTCTGCTCGGCCTCCTGCTGATCGGCTTTGCGATCATGGACGGCTTCGATCTCGGCGCCGCCATCCTCTCACCTTTCGTCGGCAAGACCGATGAGGAGCGCCGGATCGTCATCAATGCGCTCGGCCCCGTGTGGGAAGGCAATCAGGTCTGGCTCATTCTCGGCGGCGGCGCGATCTTCGCCGCCTGGCCCTATCTCTATGCTGTCGCTTTTTCGGGCTTCTATCTCGCCATGTTCCTGGTGCTCGCCGCACTTATCCTGCGTCCAGTCGCGATCACCTATCGCTCCAAACTCACCAATCCGCTCTGGCGCGGCATCTGGGACTGGGCGCTGTTCGTGAGCGGCATCGTGCCGGCGCTGATCTTCGGCGTCGCGCTCGGCAATGCGCTGCGCG
>DAIESR010000134.1 GCA_027346205.1 Beijerinckiaceae bacterium | reverse complement strand
AATCGGGATCGCAAGGCAAGGCCACGGGCTCGGGCGGCAGAGCGACGGCCTCGAGCGTGCCTTCATCGACCAAAGTGTCGATGACGCTGGCCGAACAGCCGGTGGCTTCGGCGAGCGCGGATTTTTGAAAGGCGAGGCCCCCTTCCAGCGCGGCGAGCACACGGGCGCGGGCGGGTGTCATCCTGGCTGGCGCTGGCCCGGCCCGGCGTATCCCGATGCGCGGCGGCTCCGGCGTCACGTTGAAAGGCGCACGCATGCTCATGCGCAGCACCATGCCGCGCGGCGCCAAGGTCCAGCGCGCCACCCAGTCGATAAAGGTCCGGAGATTTTTGCTAAGCGGCGGGCAATCGAAACCTGCGGTGACGGATTTGAGATTGCCGCCGCTGCCTTGGCGGATGTCCCAGACGGCGCCGATCACTTGCCGCGTGGCGAGCGGCACTTCGACGAAATCGCCGGCTTCGAGCGTGAGATCGGCGGGAATGCGATAGCTATAGGCCTGATCGATCGCCACCGGCACGAGCACATCGGCGATCCCGCCCCTGTTGCCTTCGAGTGTCGTGTTTTTGCTGCCGGCCATGGGCCAGGGATAGTGCATTTCCTGGAAGAGGGGAATTTGCGCTTTAAATTCGAACGGCCTCCGAGCTTTCACTCGCAGGCCAGCCGACGTGCCTTTCACTTTTGGCGCTGCCGGAGGGAGAGGCCCCGGCGGCAACGTCGAATATTCAAGCGTTAGAGGGGCAGATTTTCATATCGAATCGGTTCAGCTCCCTTAAGGCTCTCTAATCGCATCGGATTGATCCGAAAACCGCTTCGCACTTTTCGGTCCGATGCTCTAGTCGCAGACGCGGACACGCTGATAGCCGATGAAATTGCCATATTCGTCGGCAACGGCCTGACGGGCGAAATAGCAGCCATAGCCGTCGTCATAATAATGCGGCTGCGAGGCAGCGATGGCGAGGCCGGTGGCGGCGATAGCCGCGGCACCGAGGCCCCAGCCCCAATGATGGAAGCCGTGGGCGGAAGCTTCGGTCGAAGTCGTGGCGACGGCGCCTGCGAGCGTGGCGACAGCAAGGGCAGTGGCGAGCGTCTTACGGAAATTGATCATGACATCTCTCCTTTAGTTTACGCGCCGTGTCGAGCGGCGATGAAGCAAAGGTAAGAGAAGGGTGGGTCGACCGCTGTGCGCGGGCACACGCGCAAAGCGGGGCTAGAAAAGTCATCAAAGAAAGAGCTGATAAGATGCGGCGCGCCCTTCTCCCGCAAGGGGAGAAGGAGGGGGGGCGCCTACCCGATCGCGCCGTGGCAGTGCTTGACTTTCTTGCCGGAGCCGCAGGGGCAGGGCTCATTGCGGCCGACCTTGCCCCATGTGGCAGGATCATTTGCCTGGCGCCCGGCCCTCGCCGGCAGGCCCGGAGCCATGGACGGCACGGCGGCGAACGTCTGTCCCGCAGCGCCTTGGCTGCCGAATTCCTGTGCCAGCATGGCCATTGCCTCGGCCGGCGGATGCAGCATCTCGAATGGGCCGGATTGCAAGGGCGGCGGCGCTTCGTCCTGCTCGAAGGCGACCTCGATATGATTGAGTTGCCCCGTCGTCTGCTCGCGCAAATGTTTGATCAATTCGCCGAAGAGATCGAAGGCCTCGGATTTATATTCGTTCAGCGGATCGCGCTGCGCCATGCCGCGCCAGCCGATGACTTGGCGCAAATGATCAAGGGTGACGAGATGCTCGCGCCATAAATGGTCGAGCGATTGCAGTACGACCTGCTTCTCGATGTAGCGCATGACCTCGGCGCCGTTCTTCTCGACCCGTTCGGCATAGGCTTCGTCGGCGGCCTTGAGCAGACGTTCGCGCAATTCTTCGTCGGTGATGCCTTCTTCATGCGCCCAATCACCGAATGGCAGAGAGAGATTGAACATCTCCTCGGCGCTTGCCGTCAGGCCCTCGATATCCCAGGCTTCGGGATAGGCTTCGTGCGGTGCGCAGCGCGTCACGAGATCTTCGACCACATCATGGCGCATGTCGGCGACCATGTCCCCGAGCGAATCCTCTGCCATCATCTCGCGGCGCTGCTCGAACACGACCTTGCGCTGGTCGTTCATCACATTGTCATATTTGAGGATGTTCTTGCGGGTGTCGAAATTGCGCGCCTCGACCTTCTGCTGCGCCTTTTCCAAAGCCTTGTTGATCCAGGGGTGGACGATCGCCTCGCCCTCCTGGAGGCCAAGCTTGACGAGCATGGAATCCATCCGGTCGGAACCGAAGATCCGCATCAGATCATCCTTCAGAGACAAGAAGAATTTCGACCGGCCGGGATCGCCCTGGCGGCCGGCGCGGCCGCGCAGCTGATTGTCAATGCGCCGGCTCTCATGCCGCTCTGTGCCGATGATATAGAGCCCGCCAGCGGCAATCGCGCGCTGTCGGAAATCGGCGATCTCAGCGCGGATCTCTGCGTCTTTGGCGTCGTGCTCGGGACCCTCCGGCAGGCTGGCGCATTCCTGCCCCACGCGCATCTCGACATTGCCGCCGAGCTGAATATCGGTGCCGCGGCCAGCCATATTGGTTGCAACGGTGATCGCGCCGGGGACGCCGGCCTCGGCGACGATATAGGCTTCCTGTTCATGGAAGCGCGCATTGAGTACCGCGAAGAGCTTCGACGGCTTGCCGGAGCGTGCCGCCACATAGAGTTTCTGCAACGCGGTCGGCTCGGTGAAATCGATCTGCCGATAGCCCTTGCTGATGAGAAACTCGGCGAGTTGCTCGGATTTCTCGATCGAGGTGGTGCCGACGAGCATAGGCTGCATCTGCGCGTTCGCGGCTTCGATCTCCTGCACGATCGCCGCGAGCTTTTCCTCATTGGTGCGATAGACCTCGTCGTCCTCGTCGAGGCGCTGTACCGGTAGATTGGTGGGGATCTCGACGACGTCGAGATTATAAATCTCGGCGAATTCGTCGGCTTCCGTCGCCGCAGTGCCGGTCATGCCGGCGAGCTTCTTATAGAGACGGAAATAGTTCTGGAAGGTGATCGAGGCCAGCGTCACATTCTCCGGCTGCACCGTCACATGTTCCTTGGCTTCGAGCGCTTGATGCTGACCCTCCGAATAGCGCCGGCCCGGCATCATGCGGCCAGTGAATTCGTCGATGATCACCACCTCGTCGTCGCGGACGATGTAATCCTTGTCACGCTGAAACAATTTATGCGCGCGCAAGGCTTGATTGACGTGGTGCACGATGGTGACATTCACCGCGTCATAGAGCGAGCCTTCGTCCAGCAGGCCCGCCTCGGTCAGCAATTCCTCCATATGCTCATTGCCTGCCTCGGTGAGATGGACGGTGCGCTGCTTCTCGTCGACCTCGAAATCCTCCGAGCGCAGGTGCGGAATGAGCGTGTCGATCGCATTATACAGATCGGATTTGTCGTCGGAGGGGCCGGAAATGATGAGCGGCGTACGCGCCTCGTCGACGAGGATCGAATCGACTTCGTCGACGACTGCGAAGGCATGGCCGCGCTGTACCATGTGGCCCAGCTCATATTTCATATTGTCGCGCAGATAGTCGAAGCCGAACTCATTGTTGGTGCCATAGGTGATGTCGGCGGCATAGGCCTCGGCGCGCTCATTATCGTCCTTGCCGTGGATGATCGTCCCGACGGTGAGCCCGAGGAAGCGATAGACCCGGCCCATCCATTCGGCATCGCGGCTGGCGAGATAATCATTGACCGTGACGACATGCACGCCTTTGCCGGAGAGGGCATTGAGATAGGCGGCGAGCGTCGCGACGAGCGTCTTGCCTTCGCCGGTTCGCATCTCGGCAATGCCGACCTCGTGCAGCACCATACCGCCGATAAGCTGGACGTCGAAATGCCGTTGGCCGAGCACACGGCGGGCGGCCTCGCGGACGGTCGCAAAAGCGGGAACGAGCAGATCGTCGAGCGCACGGCCTTCCGCCAGCTCGGCGCGGAACTTTTCGGTTCTGGCCTGAAGCTCGGCGTCGGTCAGCTTCTGCACCTCGGGTTCCAGCGCATTGATCGCGGCGACCTTCGGCCGGTAGGTCTTCAGCCGCCTGTCATTGGACGTACCGAAAATTTTCTTGGCGATGGTGCCGAACATTCAACGAGCCTTTCTGTCCGATTGCCGCGGCATGGCAAGACGCGTGGCGACACTCTTGGCGAAACTCTTGGCGAAATTCTTGAGGAAATCCTTGGCGAAATCCCGGAGCTATAAAGGGAGGATCGACGGCAGGTCGCCGGGCGATCTTGAGCCGG
>DAIESR010000129.1 GCA_027346205.1 Beijerinckiaceae bacterium | reverse complement strand
CGCGTCAACGGGGTGATCAATCCGTTGACCATGGAGTCCGTGGCAGGTAAGAATGCTGTGACGCATGTCGGCAAACTCTACAATATTGCCGCCAGCCTCATCGCGCAGCGCCTCGTGGACGAGGTTCCAGATATCAACGAGGCGCACTGCATTATTGTGAGCCAAATCGGAAGTCCCTTGGATCAGCCCCAGGCCGTTGACGTCTCCCTGAGGGCCTCCGACGAGCGGCTCTCGTCAAAGAGCGAAATCGCGGCGATTGTGGCGGATGAGCTGGCACATCTCGGCTCCACTGCTGAAGAGCTCGCCAAGGGAGCTCTGGCGGTCGGGCGCTGGCCGCTGCGGTCTGCAAGGTGAGATCGGGCGTCCACAATGTCTTTACCCATGCCAGACGACATGAGAGGACTCACCATATCCTCTGGCCTGGGCGAGCTTTGTGAGTTCCGGACTGAGACATTCGTCGATCAAAAATTTTATCCCGCTTTCCTGCGGCGAGGAACGCGACGATCGGAGATGACGGCAGACCCTTCGGGAAGCTCACGGCCGAGACGAGGGCGACCGCGAGCGGGATTGGCTTCTGCGTAGATCCTGGCCAGCTCGATCTTCTCGGCATCGAGCCCGGGATAGGCCTTCAGGATGCGCTCGATCGGCAAGCCCATTGGCTTGATGAGTTCTAAAGCTACTGCTCCGGTGCCGATTGACGCGGAGACGTGGCCGCCGAGACAATAATCAAGCTGGCCCTATTTGCGGACCTTCTATGTCACGCTACTTTCCGCCAGTAGCAGAACAAAACGTGATCTGTAGTGGGTATTGCCATGTAGCGGGCCTCCGCTACCACCTTTCCCCACACTCCACGCGATGGCGGTTCGTAATCGAGCGACCTGTTCAGTCGCACATAGATCTCAATTCTGATCCCTCCTGCCCGACCTCGCCTTGGTGGACCCTCACTCTGTTTAAGAGTTCGCGAAGCGCCTCAGCGCCTGAGCCATCACCGGAAGCGATCCAGGCATGAAGAGCTTCCCCTATGGTGCGAAGGTGCTGCTCATATCTGGAGAGCGTAGCTGCGGCATTGATGCGGGACCCAACGAGTTCCCGCGCCCCGATTCCCCCGCGCGATCGCGTCGAAGAAAACGATCAAATAGACAGGATCGAGCGGCCGGTTCTGCCATTCCCGCACTTCATCGAGTACGGCATCCGTCATGCCACGCGCATAGAGGCTCAATGGCCTCACACCTTACGAATACATCTGCTAATCCTGGATAGATGAGCCGAAAAGATTCAAGCTAAATCCTCTCCAGCAATCCTTGGGACCAAACAGTAATCGAGTCTCGGCAGCATCTGGCCAGAGGCGCCTATGCCCCCTACAATGATTGCAATAGGAATGCACGTGGAGAAGACCCCTGCCGAAGGAAGAGCACAACAAGACGAATGAGACGGCAGGAAAAGCGCCTCTCGGTCCTTCATCGGCGTCGGATCGGAGACCCAACCGCCTCGCCTTCGGTCTTGAGCGGATAGGCCTTGTTTCACTGCGCCATCCTTACGTCGTGGCCACGGTGATCGTGCTGCTGGCGATTGCCGCGCTGCTTGGCGTCGGCCGGATCAAGGTCGATGATTCGCTGAGCCAGCTCTTCCGTTCGAACACGCCGGAGTTCAAGCAATATGAGGAAGTGACGCGGCGGTTTCCCTCGTCCGAATTCGACGTCCTCGTCGTCGTCGAGGGCGACACCCTGCTGCAAAGAAAATCGATCCAAAAGCTGCGCGATCTCGTCACTGATCTGCAATTGATCGACGGCACGCGCGGGATCATTTCCATGTTTTCGGCAAGGCAGCCGCCCGAAAACGGGCATATCCCGCCGCCGCTCTTCCCCGAGCCCCTGCCGCAAGGCGCCGCCTATGACGCTTTCATCCACAAAGTGATGGCGAATGAGATCTTGCGCGGCAAGCTTCTGTCAGATGATGGCAAGCTCGCCTTGATCGTTTTGTCGCTCGAGCCAAAGGTCATCAAAACCAATGAGCTCGGCCGCGTCATTGCCGAGATCCGCGGCACCATGCGCAAGGACCTCGCCGGCACCCCTGTCACGGCGGAGCTTTCGGGTGTGCCGGTCATGCAGCTCACGATCCGCAATGCCGTCGAACGTGACCGCCTTCTCTATAACACGATCGGCTTCATCGGCGGCTGCCTGATCGCGATTCTGTTCTTCCGCCGCATCTCCTTCATGATCATTGCCACGGCGCCACCGCTGCTTGCGATCCTTCTGGCGCTCGGCACGCTCGGCTGGCTCGATTTCCAGCTCAATATGTTCCTTAATGTGATGACACCTCTCATCATGGTCATCAGCTTTTCCGACAGCATGCAGCTGACATTCACGACGCGCGACCGCATTCTCGCGGGCGACAGCAAGATCGAGGCGCTGCGCACGGCGATCTATGTCGTCGGCCCTGCCTGCGTGCTCACCCACGCAACCGCGGCGTTGTCTTTCGTCGCCCTCACCTTTTCCGATTCCGATCTCATTCGCGCCTTCGGCGAGGCCGGCCTCATCGCAACCATCATCGCACTGCTGTCCGTTCTGATCATGCTGCCGCTGCTCGGCGTTCTGCTGCTGCGCAAAGAGGCCGCTTTCGCGGCGCGGGTGAACGGCGCGGATATCGCCGTCGACGGCCTACGCCGATTTTGCGGCTGGATTGCAACCCGCATGGTGCATAAACCAGGGTTTTACAGCCTCTTGAGCGTCATCCTGGTCATCGGTCTCGGGCTCGTCTACGCCAGTCTCGAGCCGCGCTATCAGCTCGCCGATCAGGTGCCGAACAATCAACATGCGGTCGAAGCCAACCGAAGGCTCGATGCTAAGCTGACCGGCGCCAGTCCGATCGACGTGTTGATCGAACTCCCGAAAGATCAGTCGCTCTATTCGCCGGAGACACTCGCGACCATCGCCGCAGTACATGAAGCGGTAGCGAAGCAGGCCGGCGTCGGCAATGTCTGG
>DAIESR010000103.1 GCA_027346205.1 Beijerinckiaceae bacterium | reverse complement strand
TGATCTTCTCGCGTCCGGTGCCCGCCAAGCCGGGCTATGATTTGCCGGCCGCTCAAAGCGCTGCGGGCGAGGCGTCGGCTAAAGCTGCGCCGGCGGTGCCGCTGCCGGAATTGCTCGCCAAGGCCGATCCCAAAAAGGGGGAGGCCGATGCCAAGGCGTGTCAGACGTGTCATAATTTCGCGAAAGGCGCTGGTCCGAAGATCGGACCGCCGCTCTATGGCGTCGTCGGCCGCCCGAAGGGCTCGGTCGCCGGCTTCGACTATTCTTCTGGGATGAAGGCCAAGGGCGGCAATTGGACCTTCGAAGATCTCAACAGCTTCATCACAGAGCCCAGAGACTAGGTCAGCGGCACGAAAATGGCCTTCGCCGGCGTGTCGGAAGCGACGAAACGGGCCGATATCATCGCCTATCTGCGCACCCTCTCGGACAATCCGCTGCCCTTGCCCGCGCCCAAGAAATAGTCTTGCCCAACGCATAGAGCGGCGGGCGTCCGGATGAGTGTTTTGCTGCGTCTCCCGCTATCGCGTGCACTTTCGCGTTGCCGGGTGCGGCCTCTTTTTCGCGTGCATGATTTCTGCCGGGGCTGGCATCAGTCGTAAAAAGCGACATAATTCGGCCTGATAAGAGTTCCGTCCGGCGGTGGGTCGGCCATAGACTCGCGCTCTGTGACAAGGATGGTGCCGGAGCGAAATCGGTCATCTTCCGGGCGTCGATCTCTCCAGCACCTATCTAGAGAAGCAGTTTCAGATTTGCGATCGCGCCTCATTCTCTCCCGCCGTTCCACCCTGGGCCTCGGTTCGGCTCTCTTGGGCCAATTGGGTTTTTTCGGCGCGTCGCGGGCCTTCGCGGCGGCGACGGCTGCTGGTGCGGAGACCGGCGGAGTGGAGGCAGGGGGCACCGAGACACATGGCACGGAAACGCATGGGCTTTCGACCTTTGGCGATCTCGCTCTGCCTGCCGATTTTGCCTCCTTCGCCTATGTCGATGTGAATGCTCCCAAAGGTGGCGAGATCTCGCTGCAGCCGAGTTCCATCTCCGGCAATCAGAATTTCACCACTTTCAACACGCTGAACATTTTCATTCTGAAAGGCGATGGCGCCGCCGGCATGGGGATGATCTTCGACACGCTGATGACCGGCAATGCCGACGAGCCGGATTCCTATTATGGCCTCGTCGCCCGCAAAGTGTGGGTCTCTCCCGACAAGAATCATTATCGTTTCTTCCTTCGCAAGGAGGCGCGTTTCCATGACGGGACGCCGCTGACGGCGCATGACGTCGCCTTCTCGCTGCGGCTTCTAAAGACGCAAGGTCATCCGGCCATTCGCCAGTCCTTGCGTGATTTCGCCTCGGCGAAGGTCGAGGCCGATGATGTGCTGCTTGTCGAGTTGAAGAAAGGCCACAGCCGCGAGGCGGCTTTGCTCGTGGCGAGCCAGCCGATTTTTTCCGCCGCCTATTACACGAGCCATAAATTCGACGAGACGACACTCGATCCGCCGCTTGGATCAGGCGCCTATAAGGTTGGTACATTCGATCAGGGCCGCCATATCTCCTTCATGCGAGTCGCGGACTATTGGGGCAAGGATCTGCCGGTCAATCGCGGCCAGAATAATTTCGACAAGATCCGTTTCGAATATTTCGCCGATCGCAAGGTCGCCTTCGAAGCTTTCAAGGCTGCCGTCTACACATTCCGCGAAGAATTCACCTCGGCCACCTGGGCGACGGGCTATGATTTTCCCGCGGTGCAGGATGGCCGCGTGAAGCGCGCGACATTGCCCGATGAATCGCCGATGGGGACGCAGGGCTGGTTCTTCAACATCCGCCGCGCCAAATTCAAGGATGTGCGCATTCGCCAAGCCATCGGCCTCGCTTTTGATTTCACATGGACGAATAAGAACATCATGTATGGCGTCTATCGCCGCACGGTGTCTTACTTCCAGAATTCGCCGATGGAAGCCATCGGCAAGCCCTCGCCGCAAGAGCTGGCGCTGCTCGATCCCTATCGCAAGCAATTGCCTGCGTCGGTCTTCGGGGATGTCTATGTGCCGCCGGTCTCGGACGGCTCCGGCCAGGATCGCACGCTTTTGCGCCGCGCCAATGAGCTTCTGATGGCCGCCGGCTGCCAGCGGCGTGGCACCAATCTTCTGCTGCCCGGCGGCAAGCCTTTCGATATCGAATTCCTTGATTTCAGCAGCGCGCTCGAGCCGCACACCGCGCCCTTCATCCGAAATCTCGGCCTACTCGGCATCAGCGCGCGCTATCGCGTCGTCGATCCGGCCCAATATAAGCAGCGTACGGATGATTTCGATTATGATATCGTGACTCAACGCTTCGGTCTTGGTCTGACGCCAGGCGAAGGCATGCGCGCCTATTTCGGGTCGCAGACGGCGAATATGCCGGGCTCGCGCAATATTTCGGGCATTGCCGATCCGGTTGTGGACGCTTTGATCGCGCAGGCGCTCGTTGCCGATACGCGTGAGAAGCTGACCATCATCTGCCGCGCCATCGATCGTATTCTGCGGGCGGGTCATTATTGGGTTCCGATGTGGAACAAGCCCAATCATCTCGTTGCTTATTGGGATGTTTTCGATCGCCCGCCACGTAATGCCAAATATGACATCGGCGTGTTGTCGACTTGGTGGTATGATATCAAAAAAGCGGCGCATATCGATTTGCCGGGACGTTGAGGCTTCATGTTCGGCTATATCGCACGCCGCATTTTATTGATGATCCCAACGATCTTCGGCATTTTGGCGATCTCCTTCATCATCGTGCAATTCGCTCCCGGCGGGCCTGTCGAGCATATTCTCGCGCAATTGCAAGGGCTCGACACGAGCGCGACCTCGCATTTCTCAGGCGGGACCGAGATGGACACGACGGCGAATTTCACCGCGAAATATCGCGGCGCCGAAGGGCTCGATCCGAAATTCGTCGCCGAGTTGAAGAAGCAGTTCGGCTTCGACAAGCCGCCGCTCGAACGCTTCTTTCTGATGCTGAAAAATTATCTGACCTTCGATTTCGGCCGTTCCTATTTTCGCGACGTGCCGGTCATCGATCTCATCAAGGAGAGATTGCCCGTCTCGATCTCGCTCGGGATTTGGATGACGCTTCTTTCCTATCTGATCTCGATTCCGCTCGGTATCGCCAAGGCGGTGCGCGACGGCTCACGCTTCGATGTCTGGACCTCGGCCGTCATCATCGTCGGCTATGCCATCCCGAGCTTTCTCTTCGCCGTTTTGCTCATCGTTCTCTTTTGCGGCGGGTCCTTCTGGCAGATCTTCCCGCTGCGCGGCCTGACGTCCGAAAATTTCGCTCAGCTCTCGCTTCTAGGTAAGGTCGAGGACTATCTCTGGCACATCACTTTGCCAGTTCTGGCGCTGACGCTCGGCGCCTTCGCCACAGTGACCTTCCTCACCAAGAATTCCTTTCTCGACGAGATCCGCAAGCAATATGTGATGACGGCGCGGATGAAGGGGCTGACGGAGCAGAAGATTCTTTATGGGCATGTGTTCCGCAATGCGATGATGATCGTCGTTGCCGGTTTTCCTGGCGCATTCATCAATGCCTTTTTCGCCGGCGCACTGCTGATCGAGACGATCTTCTCGCTCCGAGGGCTTGGCCTTCTTTCTTTCGAGGCGATCGTCAATCGCGACTATCCGATCGTCTTCGCCAATCTCTATATTTTCGCGCTGCTCGGGCTCGTGGTGAATCTCGTGTCCGATCTCACCTACACCTGGATCGATCCGCGCATCGATTTCGAGACGCGGGAAGTCTAGCATGCCCCTCAGCCGATTGACCGGCGATGCGTCGACGACGAAAGTGCGCCTTGCGCCGCCGCTGTCGCGTCGCGGTCTCATCACGCTCACGCCGCTGAACCGCCGCCGTCTTGCGAATTTCCGCAACAATAGGCGCGGCTTCTGGTCTTTATGGATCTTCCTCTTCTTTTTCGTCGGCTCGCTCTTTGCCGAGTTCATCGCCAATGATCGGCCGATCCTCGTCCATTACAAAGGCGAATATCTGTTTCCGATTTTCCAAGATTATCCGGAAGCGAAATTCGGCGGCTTTCTCGCGAGGACCGATTATCGCGATCCTTTCGTCGCGCATGAGATCGATGCGCATGGCTATATGATCTGGCCGCCGATCCATTTCTCTTACCAGACGATCGAGCGCGCCTTGCCGACGCCGGCGCCGTCGCCACCGACATGGATGTTGAGTGAGGCGCAGTGCAAGGCCGCCGCGGCGCGGGTGTTGCCGGCTGGCAAGCCGAA
>DAIESR010000096.1 GCA_027346205.1 Beijerinckiaceae bacterium | reverse complement strand
GTCCGGGATCATCTTATTGAGTGTGCGCAGCACGCTTTGCGTGCCTTTGGTCATGGCGTCGTAAACGCCGTTCGACTCTTCATCCATGCCGAAGCCTTCGTGCAGAAAGACGAAATGCGTCGTGCCATCGGCATTGGGGGTGACTGTCCAGGTCGCGATCGTGTCGATATAATGCCCGAACAATTTCAGTTCTTGGTGGCCGCCCTTCCAAGTAAAGCTGATCGCCTTCTTTTCGTCGGTTTCCTCGACTTCGAGAACTTGGCATTGGAACTCGCCGTCCCAGCGCTCGATCGGCCGGCTGCGCAAGGTGAATTTATGCGAGAAATCCGGCTTCAGATCGTTTTTCATGAACCACAGGGCGATACATTCCGAATCGGTGATGGCGCGCCAGACTTTTTCGAGCGGGTACGGGAGATCGATTTCCTCCCTGATGGAGCGCGTAGGTGCTTCAGTTTCGGTCACGCTTCGGTCTCCTCGTTGATAAGGCGCGGCAAGTGCATTAGGTCCACAGGCAGACGCGGCTGCGCCGAATGGGCCGTGGTTTGGATGTCGATGCAGGGATAAGAATCAAGAATGATGCCAGATGTACGAGCTGTCGTCGCCATCGGCCTTCAGGGTCAATTCGGCCTCGACGGACGGCTACCTTGGGAAGGCAATCGGGAAAAAGCCTTCGTCGAGGATGTTGAGAGGTTTTTTAAACTGACGCGCGGCCACGTGATCATCATGGGGCCACGCACTTTCGTGTCCGTGCCGGAATGGGCGTTCAAGGATAGGGATTTCGTCGAGATCCGCTCGTCGGAGCCGCCGGCAGAGGTCTTGGCGCGTTTTCCGGACCGCGTTGTCTTCATCGGCGGCGGGCCGCCCGTCTATGAAGCCTATGCGCCCTTCATCCGGCACTGGGACGTGAACCGGCTGCCCTACAAAGGGCCTGCGGACCGATGGTTCGATCCGCGTTGGTTGCTCAAGTCGCCTTCCGGCGCGGTAACGGTTTAGAAGGCCACGTAAATGAATTTCTCGCCCTTCAGCGCCGGGTAATTGTCCCGCAGCGCCTTGGCGATCTTGCCGACAAGCTCCTTGTCGCCGGCGGCCGAGGCGCCAACGAAATCGGTGCCCGCGCTCCAGATCTCGAAATAGCCGTGCAAGCCTTCGTCATAATCGGCGCCAGTCGGATTGTTCGACATGTCGTGCAGGGACACAATCCCGTCCTTGGAGACCTCGAGCCGCCATTCGCGATCGTCCTTCACGGAAGCCATCAGCTTCGCGACATCGGCGTCCGACCATTCAGTTTTGAGGTCCAGCGACATGTTTTCTTCCTCCAAACGAAACGGGCAAGCGAAACGGAGCTGCGGCGGATGGTGCCGGCAGAGGTGGTGTCCCGTTCGTTGTACACCAAAAAAGCAAGAGCGGTGCCATCCCTATCGAGCCGCGAGGCGACAGCTTCATGACGCGCGGCCTTTGCCGGTGCTGCCGCCTTTCTTGCTCACCGCCGCGAAATGAGGCACAAACCCGCGGGCTCTTGCTGCGGATGCGCGGGCCACCCCGGCGCAGCACCAGATCTCAATATACCTTGAATTTCATAGGTCTTGAAATTCATGAGGCGGGGTGGTTTTGGCTCGCATGCCTGCACCCGAGACCAAACGGCGCCATTCATAATGGCATCGGAGCATCCGATGTCTTAATACAAATGAGCAGGGCATTTTCCGGCGAGCTGGTTGTCATTTCGCCGGAAAATGCCCTTGGACTTCATAGGGCTTGTGTTCATGTCGCCTCCCTTGCGCGTCGGCGTCGCCGGTCTCGGCACGGTGGGCCTTTCCGTCCTCCGCCTTCTCGATCGCCGCGCCACGGCGCTCCTGGCCATGACGGGGCGGCCGATCGATATCGTTGCCATCCCGGCCAAGAGCCGCGACAAGGATCGCGGCTTCGACCTTTATCGTTTTACCTGGTTCGATGATCCGGTGAAGCTCGCCGCGTCACCCGAGATCGATCTTTTCGTCGAGCTGATCGGTGGCGCCGAAGGCGCGGCGCTGGCTGCGGTCGAAGCCGCGCTCGCAGCGGGAAAATCGGTGGTGACGGCCAATAAGGCGCTGCTCGCCAAACATGGGATGGCGCTCGCCAAGCTCGCCGAAGACAAAGGTGTGGCTCTGTCTTTCGAGGCCTCGGTCGCCGGCGGCATCCCGATCGTCAAGACGCTGCGTGAGGCGCTCGCCGGCAATGTGATCGAGCGCGTCTATGGGATTTTAAACGGCACCTGCAATTATATTCTGACGCGGATGGAGCTGGAGCAGCTCTCCTTTGCCGAATGCCTCGCCGAGGCGCAGCGCCTCGGCTATGCCGAAGCCGATCCCACTTTCGATATCGGCGGCTATGATACCGCGCATAAGCTCGCCATTCTCACGGCGCTCGCCTTTGGCACGACCATCGATCCCGAGGCGATCGCCATAGAGGGAATCGAATCGATCAGTCTCGCCGATATCGAAGCCGCTGCCGAGCTTGGCTATCGTATCAAGCTCCTGGGTGTCGCCAATCGCACGCAAGCTGGCATAGAGCAGCGCGTCCATCCGTCGATGGTGCCGCGCTCGTCGGCCATCGCGCAAGTGATGGGCGTCACCAATGCGGTGACGGTCGATGCCGATGCCGTGCATGAATTGACGTTGATGGGACCGGGCGCCGGTGGCGATGCGACGGCTTCCGCCGTCGTTGCCGATATAGCCGATATTGCGAAGGGCCAGCGCCTGCCGCCCTTCGGTCTGC
>DAIESR010000077.1 GCA_027346205.1 Beijerinckiaceae bacterium | reverse complement strand
GCGCAAGGGCAGCACAGCCTGATATTCGCGATTGCGTCCCTGCTTGGCCGATCCGCCGGCCGAGTCGCCCTCGACGAGGAAGAGTTCGGCCTTGGCCGGATCGCGCTCCTGGCAATCGGCGAGCTTGCCGGGCAGATTGGCGACATCGAGCGCGCCTTTGCGGCGGGTGAGTTCGCGTGCCTTGCGCGCCGCTTCGCGCGCCTGGGCGGCCTCCACCACTTTGCCGACGACGATTTTTGCGTCGTGCGGATGCTCTTCGAACCAGCGGTCGAGCATTTCATTGACGAGGCCTTCGACCGCCGGCCGCACCTCGGACGAGACGAGCTTGTCTTTCGTCTGCGATGAAAATTTCGGGTCCGGCACTTTCACGGAGAGCACGCAGGTGAGCCCTTCGCGGCAATCATCGCCGGTCAGATCCACCTTCTCGCGCTTGCTGAGGCCGGAGCGCTCGGCATAGCCGGTGATTTGCCGCGTCAGAGCACCACGAAAGCCGGCGAGATGCGTGCCGCCGTCGCGCTGCGGGATGTTATTGGTGAAGGCAACCACATGCTCATGGTAGGAATCGTTCCACCATAGCGCGACTTCGACGGTCACATGGTCGCGCTCGCCCTTCATGAGGATCGGCGCCGAGATCAGCGGCGACTTCGCCCTGTCGAGATAGCGCACAAAAGCCTCGAGCCCGCCTTCGTAATAGAGTTCCTCTTGGCGGACTTCCGCGCTCCTTGAATCAATGAGCAGGATCCTGATACCGGAGTTCAGAAAGGCCAGCTCGCGAAGACGATGTTCGATGGTGGCGAAATCGAAATCGACCACGCCCTTGAATGTCTCGGGCGAGGGCAAAAAGGTGACTTCCGTGCCGCGCTTGGGCTTTCCGTCCTCGCTCGGCGCCGGCCCGACAACGACCAAGGGTGCCACCGCGTCGCCATGGGCGAAATCGATGACGTGCTCTTTTCCGTCGCGCCAGATACGCAATTTGAGTGAGGTTGAAAGCGCATTGACGACGGACACGCCGACGCCATGCAGACCGCCCGAAACCTTGTAGGAATTCTGATCGAATTTACCGCCGGCATGGAGCTGGGTCATGATCACTTCGGCGGCAGAGATGCCTTCTTCCGAATGGATATCGGTCGGAATGCCGCGGCCATCGTCAGTGACAGTCACCGAGCCGTCGGGATGCAGGATCACCGAAACCTTGGTCGCATAGCCTGCCAGCGCCTCGTCGATCGCATTGTCGACGACCTCATAGACCATATGGTGGAGGCCAGAGCCGTCGTCGGTGTCGCCAATATACATGCCTGGACGCTTGCGGACCGCATCGAGGCCGCGCAGGACTTTGATCGAATCGGCGCCATATGCCATCGGCTCCGTCATCATCGGATCTGGCGCTGTCTCGGGCATCGGATCCGGGGCGGCGGAGGTGGGATCTACCATGTGTTTTCAAACTCTCGTCAGGCACTTTGGGGCGGAGCCGTAGGCTCCATCTATCCTCTTATTTATATAGTGCGAAACGTTGCCGAATGCATGGTCTCACAATGCTTTTTCAAAGTCGCGATCACGCCGTTCACAGCTTGACGCGCGATCATGGCCAATAGGGTGGTGGCGGCAAGAGATTGTCGGAAGATTTTGCTTTCGATCGTACCCCGGGGCCGTCGGCTTCATGCCGTTCGTGTCGCGCGGGCGTGTTAGCGCTTGTGCATCTGACCCGGAGCGAAGGCCGGAACAGACGGACCCGGTAGCTGTTTTGGCTCGAAACCTGCTTGCCGAAACAACATCTTTTCACGGAGAGGAAACCGACAATGGCTGAGCAACCCGTAGGCTATTTCATCGATTGGGACGGGAAGTTGCGGCCGATCGATCAGCCAGGCAAGGGGCTACGCTGCGAAGTCGATTACAAAGCGAAATATGTCATGGTCTTCAATAAATACGGTGGGCTCGACCATGAATCGACTTGGTATCCCGACGAGGCGGCCGTCGAAAAAACAGGCATAAAGCCTGTCCATGCCGATCTCACTGCGCCGATCCGTATTTCCTCGATCGATTGATCATCCTTCCGCTCGCATGCCTCGTAGCGGCAAGTTGCGCTGCTCCAAAGCGCCTTGCCGCCCTCAACTGCCGCCCAGCATGCGATCGCGCGGGCTCATCGGCCGGCCCGGATTGGCGACGCCGATGCGGACTTGGAATTTGGTAATTGAGACAGGCGATCCGATCGAGCAAGAGACGGACGCGAGCTTCACATCCATATCGCCCGGGCCGGCCGAAAAATCCGCGATCGGCGTGCCGTCCGCCTGGGTCGCGCGCACGAAAAGCGGCACGCCGACATCTTTGCCCGGAACCGGACTCTCGACCGGCAGAAGGGCATCGCCCTCGAAGGCCGGCGTGGCGAGCATGAATTCGGCAAGGAACCCATTGCGCAAAACCGGCTTTTCCGGCTTTTCCGGCTGCGGGCAGGAATAGACGCGCAAAGTAGCGCCAGCCAGAGCAGCCTTGATTTCCTCCACAGTGCATTTCGCATAGGCTTCGGCGAGCTTCATTGCGGATTCCTTAAGCGGCCATTAGAGCATCAGACCCGCAGGTGGGAACTGGCTGCGGGACAAATCTGATGCGACAACAAAAGACAAGAGCGGCAGTACCGATTCCGTTTGAATGTTCGTTGCTCTAGCGTTTTCCGATCGGATGGAATCATCCGGTCGAAAAGAAAACGCTCTCATTCAAAAAGTTAGAGTTTTCGGACGCAAAACCGGTATCCACTTTTGCTGAAAATGCTTGTCATGCAGCATGCAAGCAAAAGCCCGGCCGAAGCGGCCGGGCTGTGCTGGAGAGCAATGCTGCGAAGCTTAAATCTTACTTCGTCTTGCGCGCTGCGAAGTCGTCGTTCCAGGCGTAGGTCTGC